>NZ_JBUYEN020000043.1:0-59957 GCF_055229415.2 Bradyrhizobium sp. Leo114
CCGGACCTGGATCGAACTGTCAGCGATCATGGATTTCATGCTTGCCACGTTGGTCGGCAAAGGAGCCGCATGGAGCGTCGCGACGTTGCCAGCCATCAAGGCTCCGGTGAATCCACCTATCAATGCCGTTCTGAGGGTGCGCATGTTCTCCTCCGTCAGCTGCTAGGAGAGACCCGTAGGCTAGGACAGCCTTGGGCAAACGCAAGATGGCGCGGCGACGCGCCTAATCCTTCCAGCTTACGGGCTTCAAGACAACTTCGTCGACGGCTTAACTGAGACACTGGCGACGGACCTTGTCGCGCATCAGTGGCATGTCGTCGATCGGCAGCGACGGCAAAGGATTGAGGCTGCAATGTTCGGCCCACCGGGAAAGTGGCTCTTGTAGCAACAGTTGGCGCGTTTATCTCGACGAAATCGAGGCACTGGCGATCAAGGGATTGCGCCAGCACCCTCGCGCACCCCGAGCTGATCGGCGAATTTGGCGATGCCTATAATTCCGAGCGACAGCGGCTCAAGAAAGAGGCGAGCACCGAACGCAACCGGATCGAGCGGCGGCTCGGCGAGATCGAGCGCGAGATAAAACGCATCGTCGATTTCATCGTCAAGGGCATGGCCACCGACGCGCTCATCCCGCGAATGAATGAACTGGAAGCCGAGCGCAAGACGCTTGCCGCGCGGCTTGAGACGGCCAAGGAAGCCGACAACGTGATCGCGCTGCACCCGAAGGCCATCGACCGCTATAAGCGCGCGGTGAGGGAGTTGGCGGATGAATTGAAGCGCGGCAGCCCGATGGAGTTTGCGACCATCCGTGAATTGATGACGGCCATCATTGTGCACGCCAGCCCGAGCCGACCGGGCGGCGCCGGAACCAAGGCCAACGCCGAGGATGACCGGAGTGTGCGGATCGACATCAAGGGGCGCCTCGCCGCGCTCTGCGACAATCCGGCTTTGTTCCCCAATACGGCTATGTCGGGGGATCGTTGGTAGCGGGGAGCGCTACCGCCTTTCCCCACACCAACCAAACCTACGATACCTCATCCAATCCTTCGCCGGAGGCAATTTGTGGCGCGTCAACTGGGCTCATCCCGCGAGGTGTTCGGGAAACCGCGCGCTTCGTGCGACATATGCGTGTCGATCGACATTGATTTCGCAGGAGAATTTTTCTAACCGAGCCAAAATCCGGTCATTAGAGCTCAATGGCTTACAACGAAAAATCCAACCACAAGATCGCCTCGTGGTTGGCAGATCGAGATATCCGAAACGTCGGGGCATACTGGGACTATTGCCTTTTTGCCCCACAGCAACCGGCCCTACAATGTCTCCTTCGCACAGGTTCGTTAGCCTTGAGGCGGGCGAAAGAAATTCGGCTAATCGCAGACGAGATATCTGCGATGTCCTGTATAGGCATAATAGCAGTCACTACTCGCGTAGTAGCTTGAGCGCGCGCCGCCATAGGCGTATCCGGCGTAAGCGCCGGCCGCGTATGCGCTGGCATATGATGCCGCACGCGCGCCATATCCATATCCGTGCGCCCCACCGTAGCGATAGGCGCCGGCACCGCCGACGTTGACTGCCGTCGTCCGCGCGGCGTTCACGACAGCCGGCCCATCCCCGACTCCTCGCGCGGCGAGATCAGCGCGCGGCCCAGCTCCCGGACCGAGCCGAGGCCCCGGGCCAGCGACAGGGCCGGGCTGAGGGGGACCTGCAAATGTTGGCGGAGCTGCTGGAGCCATCCGAGGTGGCCCGGCCGGCACCATCGGTGGCGGCGGCGGAAATTGCGCAAACGCAGCAGTGGCAATGAGCGGGCTCGCTGCGACAGTCACAGCGACCGCACAGGTTGATAGCGTCTTCGAAAGCATCGTCGCCTCCGTTCTAGATCTGGACCTCGAGCACAGGCTCAGGTGCGTTGTGAGTGGCGGTCTGTTCGGCAGGCGGTTCCTGCGCATCAGCTTTGGGTTCATGGGCAGGTGATCCAGTTGCACGGTCAGGATGGATCCTGAACCACGCCACATAGAGCGCCGGCAGGAACAGCAGGGTCAGCAGCGTGCCGACGATGATGCCGCCCATCATGGCGTAGGCCATCGGGCCCCAGAAAATCTCGCGCGCGATTGGAATGAGCGCGAGACTTGCGGCAGCGGCCGTCAGAAGGATCGGGCGCATGCGGTGCTCGGTTGCCTCTACCACGGCATCCCAGGCGGGCCTGCCTTCCTTCTTGAGATTTTCAATCTGCACGATCAGGATCACGGAGTTTCGGACCAGGATGCCGATGAGGGCGAGCACGCCGAGCATGGCGACGAAGCCCAGCGGCGCGCCGCTCGGCAGCATAGCCATGACGACGCCGATCAACGCGAGCGGCGCGACCGCGAACACCAGGAACAGGCGCGAAAAGCTCTGCAGCTGTACCATCAGCACGGTCGCCATCACGAACAGCATCAACGGTACGACCGCGATGATCGGCCCCTGGCTCTTGGCGCTCTCTTCCACTGAGCCGCCGATCTTGATCGAGTAGCCCGCGGGCAGCTGCTTTGCAAATTCCGCCACCCTCGGCGCGAGTTGGTCGACGATCGTCTTCGGCTGAACGTTGCTGACGACGGCGGCTTTCAGAGTAATGGTCGGAATCCGCGCGCGGCGCCAGATCGTGGGCTGCTCCAGCTCATAACGCAGGTTGGCGACGGCGCCGAGCGGCACCGGTTGGCCGCCGAGCCCGGTCAGTTGCAGGTCGCGCAGCGTATCGATCGAGGCACGTTCCGGCGCGGTCGCTCGTCCCGTGACATTGACCAGATAGATGCTGTCACGCACCTGCGTGATCGGCGAGCCCTGGAGCACCGAGTTCAGGGTGGTGGCGATGTCTTCCGAGGTGACGCCGAGCTGGCGCGCCTTGTCCTGGAGCACATCGACCTTGACGACGCGCGCCGGCTCCATCCAGTCGAACACCACGTTGCCGAGGTCAGGACTGCTGCGAATGACGCCTGCAAGCTTCTGCGACAGGTCGCGGACCTCAGCGATGTCGGGGCCGCTCAGGCGGTATTGCACCGGACGACCGACGGGAGGGCCGACCTCGAGCAGCTTGACGTAGGTGTCGGTGCCCGGGAAGGTCTTCCTCAAATAGTCCTCGAACTGCGACTTGAGCTTGTCGCGCGCGGCGATGCCGCCTTTGGTCACGATCACCTGCTGGCCGAACCAGGTGTTGGCGGTCTGCAGGTCGAACGACAGCACGAAGCGCGGCGCACCGGTGCCAACATAGGTGGACCAGTGTTCGACCGAATCATTGCCCTGCAGCTGCTCGCGCTCGAAACGCGCCATCTGCGTGTTGGTCTCGGTGATCGAAGCGTTCTGCGGCAGGTTCCAGTCGATCACGAGCTCGGCACGGTCGGACGAGGGGAAGAACTGCTGTTGCACGAACTGCAAGCCGAACAGGGCGAGAAAGAAGGCGCCGGCCGTCACGGCAACGGTGCTCCAGCGGTGATGCATGCAGAACAGGAGCAGGCGTGCGAACATCTGCGCCAGGCGGCCCTTCTGCACGTGATGTCCCTTCATTCTGGCCGGCAGGATGGTGACACCGAGAAGCGGCGTGAACAATACGGCCACGATCCAAGAGACGATCAGAGACACCGCGATCACCACGAATAAGGTGAAGGTGAACTCGCCGGCGTTGCTGCTGTTGAGCCCGATCGGGATGAAGCCGGCCACGGTGACAAGCGTTCCCGTCAGCATCGGAAATGCCGTCGACGTATAGACGTGGGTTGCCGCCTTTTCGAGGGGATCGCCGATCTCAAGCCGCGCCACCATCATCTCGACCGCAATCATGGCGTCGTCGACCAAGAGGCCGAGCGCGATGATCAGTGCTCCCAGCGAAATGCGTTGCAGCGAGATGCCGCAATAGGCCATCACGACGAAGGTGATCGCGAGCACGAGCGGAATGGCGATGGCGACCACGAGCCCCGCCCGCAAGCCCAGGCTTAGGAAGCTGATGCCGAGCACGATGATCACGGCCTCGAACAGCGCTTCGGTAAAGCCCGAAACGGCATGTTCGACCACGACGGGCTGGTCGGCAACGAGGTGCACGCCGACGCCGATCGGCAGGTCGGCAATGATCCTGGTCATCTCCTCCTTCAGCGCCTCGCCGAACTGGAGCAGGTTGGCGCCGGATTTCATGCCGATCGCGAGCGCGATCGCGGGCTGGCCGTTGTATCTGAACAGGGTTGATGGCGGATCGGCGTAACCGCGCGTGATGGTCGCAACATCGGTCAGCGGGAAGAAGCGGTCGTTGATGCGGAGATTGACCGCCTTGAGACTCGCCTCGGAGGCGAACTGGCCATTCACGCGGACGCTGATCCGCTCCGGCCCCTCCTGCAAAACGCCGGAGGGTGCCACCGCGTTCTGGCCCTGAAGCGAATTCATGATGGCGTGGATATCGAGGCCGAGAGCCGCGATCTTGCGGGTGGAGAATTCGAGGTAGATGACCTCGTCCTGCGCGCCGAGAATGTCGACCTTGCCGACATCGGGCACGGTCAGCACCTTGGCGCGGATGTCCTCGACCTGATCGCGGAGCTGCCGCTGGCTCAGGCCGTCGCTGGTGAAGGCATAGACATTGCCGAAGACGTCGCCGAAGCGGTCGTTGAAGCCGGGGCCGATCACCCCTTGTGGGAAATCGCCCCTGATATCAGCGATCATATTGCGGACGCGCACCCAGGTCGGCTTGACGTCGGCCGCCTTGGTCGAATCGCGCAAGTAGACGAAGACGGTGGTCTGGCCTGCGACCGTCACGCTCTTGGTGTAGTCGAGGGATTCGAGCTCCTCCAGCTTCTTCTCGATCCGGTCGGTGACCTGACGCGTCATCTCCTCTGGCGAGGCGCCGGGCCATTGCGCCTGGATCACCATGGTCTTGATCGTGAAATCAGGGTCTTCCTGGCGCCCCAACTGGAGATAGGCAAACAAGCCGGCCGCCATGAAGGCGATCATGAAATACCAGACGAGGGAGCGATGGCCGAGCGCCCAGTCAGAAAGGTTGAACGACTTCATGGCTCTTGATCCTGTTCGATGCGGACGTGCTGTCCCGGCTTGAGGCTGTGAATTCCGGCGGTGACGACGCGGGTGCCTGCGGCAAGCCCGCCGGTGACGCGGATGCCCGCCTGTTCGGCAACACCATCGATCTTCTGCAGTGAGACGGTGTTGGTGGCCTTATCGACCACCCAGACGAAATCAGTCCCGTCCTTCGCGAGCGCCGCCGACAACGGCAAGCGCAAGACCTTGGCTTGGTCCTTGCCGAACTTTGCCGTGACGGTCGCGCCGAGACGGAAGCTTTCAGGCGGGTTGTCGAGCGCGATCCGGACTCGCCGCAGCCGCGTCACGGGATCTGCTTGCGGCGCAATCTCGCGGATCCTGCCCTCGACCTGAACGGCGGGAATGAGCTGCAGGCCGACAGTGAACGGGAGACCGACTTCGAGCGGCACGGGCAGGTCTTCCCCGATATCGACGACCGCCTCGCGAATGTCCGGCCGCGCGACCGTCACCACGGTTTGACCGGGCGAGACCACCTGACCGACTTCCGCGCCGACGGCGATCACGACGCCGCCGAAGTCGGCCTTGATCTGGGCATAGCCGAGTTGCTCGATCGCCTTGGTCAGGTTCGCCTGCTCCTGCGCGACGGTCGCTTCGGCGCCGGCGCGGGCCTGCTCGGCGTTGTCCAGCGTCTGCCTGGTGGTCGCATCGCTGGTGATGAGCGTGCGCTGCCGCTCCTCCGCCGCCTTGGCCGTCGCAAGCTGCGTCTCGGCCTTCGCAAGCTGGGCTTTGGCCGCGCGAACGGCGAGATCGAGTGCGGTGGGATCAATCGTCCCGATGATTTGTCCTTCACTGACGACGTCGCCAACGTAGACCGGACGCGAAGTCAGCCGTCCGAGTACGCGAAAGCCAAGGTTGGTCTTGTAGCGCGGCTCGACCACGCCCACGGCAATCGTGCTGTCACCGCTATTCGGCTTGGCCACCATTGAGAGCACGGGGCGCACCGGCTCCGGCGCTTTCGTCTCCTGCTGACATCCGGTGAGCAACGACGCCGCCGCAACCGTGCCGGCGATCATCATGACCTGTCGCTTCATGATTGACCTTACTCCTCAGTGACCGATTGACCGACGCTCAAAAGCTTGCCGCCATCGACGACCACGCGCTCGCCGGGCTCGAGGCCTGCCTTGATCAGCACCTGACCGGCTTCATAAGCGCCGACCGTGACGTGCTTAAGCGACGCCGTCCGGGTTTTCGGGTCTACGGTCCAGACGGCAGGCTTCCTGCCTGCGGCCATCAGCGCGCTCCATGGCAAGGCGATCTCCTTCTGAGCTTTCGCCTTGACCGTTCCCGCGACGGCGCTGCCCAGCGTCATCTGAGCCGGCGGGTTCTCGATGGACACCTTGACGCGGATCGTGGAGCTCTTCGCGTCGATCGCCGGTGAAATCTCTCTCACCTCTCCCGTCGCGGTCACGATGGGATCGGAGACCAGCGCCAACGCTACCCGGTGGCTCTCTGTCTGGCCAAGGAATACGGATTCGTAGACCTCGAAAACGGCATCCCGCTCCCCGTCCTGAGCAAGCGAGAACACGGGTTGGGCAGCCGGAACGACCTGGCCGACCTCGATATTTCGCGCGGTAATGATGCCGTCCGCTTCAGCACGCAGGATGGTATATCCGAGCGCATCGCGCGAGGTACCCAGCTGAGCCTTGGCCGCCTCCAGCACACCCTCTGCGGTTCGCAGACCTTCCTGGGCCTGGTCATAAACGGTCCGCGTAGTGAAGCCGCTTGCGATCAGCGCTTTCTGCCGCTCGAACGTAGCTTTCGCCACGCGCAGCTGGGCTTCCGCGGAAGCCACTGCCGCCGTCGCAGCATCGACATCAGCCTGTTGCTCGGCGGGATCGAGACGGGCGAGGACGTCGCCCTTGTTGACGTGATCACCGACGTCAACGGTACGAGCGATCACACGTCCGCTGACACGGAACGAAAGATCGGCACGGAAGCGCGCCTGAACCTCGCCCGTCAACGTGATGGCGGCTTGCCGGTCGCGCGGCTGCACGATCGTGGTCCGGACCAGTGTTGCCCGTGTGGCCGTCTGCGCCGCATGATCGTTGCAACCGGTCAACACAATGCTGACGAGCACGGTCGTTGCGGCGAGGGCCTTCCCCACATAAGCCGTTCGAACGGGGCTGGAGAATTGGCTTGTCATGACGCGGCCGTATGATGGGAAGGTGACAACAGCCCGCCAAGCGCATCGGCGGATTGGCGGGGGACGACCATTTCGCGTTCTTGCTGGCGCAGGAGTCCCGCAAGGGGGTCGGCCTCGACGGCGGGCTCGTGATGATCGGCCGCCGCGCTTGCGGTGAGCACTGCGTCGTTTGAAGCAATGGCTCTCGTGCGGCGCGGTGCCTTCATCTGGCGCGTCGCAATGGTCCAGTTTGCACTGCGCTCACGCTCGGTCAGCGGGAATGAAAGGACGATCGAGGTGAATTCGGCGCCGAAACCCTGCTCGATCCGGCCGCCGAGCGCCCTCGCGATATCCTTCGCAATTCGCAATTCGCGATCCGAGGCATCCCGGGCGGGGCGCGTTCCGTTGTCCAGGATCACACAGTTCACCAGCGCGCCGGTGCGCGTCAGCTTGATCTTGATCTGCCCGGCCAGCGCGTCGAAGCAGGCGTGCCGTGCCGCGTGCATCACGAGTTCATGGACGATCAGGCCCAGATGCCAGCAGCGCTCCGGCTGGAGCGCGATGGACTGGGTGGCGAATGCCAGTTGAATGTTCATCCGGTCCAGCAGCGCGCGGCGCATGCCACAGCCCAGCTTGCGAATGTAGGTCGCGGCATGGATCAGCGTGTCGCCCGTTGGCATGGCCAGCGCACGATGCACGTCGGCGTAGCCATGCAGCAGCTCGACGATATCGCTGAGAGCGCACTTGGCTTCCGTCCCCTCGACCCGGATGGCCGCGGCGGAGACAAGGTCGATGGCCAAGACAACACCGTTGGTGACCCTGCGATTCAGCTCGCGCAGCAGCACGCCTTCCTGCAAGCCGGACGGGGCTGGGCTCAAAACAGTCACGACATTCTCCTCATTCGGCTCGGACGATCGGGGTCGCCGCCCCCACACCTTTGGGATCCCGATCTCTTGGGAGCACTCGCCAAGCTCCCGAAACATGAGGACTTAGCGGATTAATAAACTATACCGTATATTTTCTTTTTATTGCCTTTCTTCACAAGCCATGTCAAGCGGGAAAGCGACGCGCACAGACTCGTGATTTCGGAGGTTCAAGAATGAAGAAGACGAAGCGAGGTAGACCGCGAAAGGATCTTGCCGGCGACGCGCAGGCGCGCATTCTCGATGCAGCCCAGCAGCTGTTTCTGGAGAAAGGCTATCGTAGCGCCAGCATCGACGACATTTCCGAGCTCGCTCCTGCGAGCAAGCCGACGATCTACGCTCATTTCCCCGGCAAGGAAGCGCTGTTCGCGGCGGTGGTGGCCCGCACCATCGAGGGCTTGACGGACTTCGAAGGCTTCTTGCCCGAGGGCCGCACCATCGAGGACAAGTTGATGAGCCTCGGGACCGCCATCGTCGAGAGAGTGGTCGAGGAATCGCTCGGCATGGTGCGCGCGACGATCGCGGAATCGCAGCGCTTTCCCGAACTGAGCCGCAACGTTCACGACGCTGCGCGCGATCGCTCCCTAAATGCGGTGTCCCAGTTGCTGGACGACGCCACGCAGAAGCTCGCTCGCACCCCGAAGGGCCCTTTCAGCTCCAAACGAAGCCGCGCCACCGCGCAGATCTTTCTCGACCTAATTCTGCTACCGATGCTGTTTCGGTCGCTCGTCGGAGAAACTCAGAAGGACCTGAAGAAGGAGCTTCCCGGCTTCGTGCGCGAGCGCGTCGGCTTTTTCCTGGCAGCCTGCGAGACAGATTGGTCGTACTAGCTGTCTTTTTTTAGACGGTTGCCTTGGAAGCATTCGCATTAACCGGCGGCCTTGAGCTGCACGTGAGCTGCCATCTCGGCCGGCTGGAGTGGCGTGCGACGCAAAGCGCCGGTACAAAATCTCACATCTCGTCGAAGCTTGGCCGCAGCGTCGCAGCGCCGACCCGCGATGGGTTGATATAGACATCCATGGCTTCCAGCAGGCAGCAGGTCAGCGCCATCGGACTGCCACCCTGCAGTTCGCCCCGTGCTTGCCCGTTGCCGATGATCGGTCGCACCAGCCCTCGGATCCTGTCGTCGTAGGCGAGAACAACCGTCCACTTCTGCCGGACAGCCAGGGTTACCAGGTCTTGCAGTCGTCGATGCTTTGCCGGTCGAGCTTCATTGCAGTCGGCGATGGCCTTCAGGATTGCGGCCAGGCGCCGTAGCACTGGCCCACTGGCGCGGGCCGCTTCGGCCGCGGCACTGACCGTCTCTTCGAGCACCTCCTGCACCACAGCCTCCTCGATCGCCCCCTTGAGGGAAAAAATCGATAGACGCTTGCCGAAGACATCGACAGACTCCACGCGATGTCGGCGACGGTGGTCTTGTTGTGTCCCATCTCGCCATAGAGATGGATGGCGGCCTGCACGATCCTGCGGCGGGCGCTCCTCATTCGGTCGTCAATCTGATCGCTCATAACGTCTCTCACTGCGCCGGAAGGTTCACCAACTCGCGGCGGCAGGCCTCTCCGAAATCGCGCAAGGGATCCATTTCCTCGATGAATTTGGGGAGATCGACGAATGTGCGATTTGGCGAGAGATACGCTTCGATGATCAAGTGCCCGGTTCTCTCGGCGGCCTGAACGACCTCGTTGCTCGACAAGATCCGCATGCGTCCGACCAGCGTATAGAAGCTGACCAGTTGCGGGATTTCAGCCTGATCATTGACCAGGGCGTCGGCATAGAGGCGTGATGCCTCCTCGATGAAGCTATGGTACAATTGTTCGCGCTTCGAAAACGAGCGGGCATGATGACGCTCGCGACGCCTTCGGCGTCCGCTAAACCATCCACTGACGATGGTCGAGACCGCGCCGAACGCAGAGCCGCCGAAGGCAGCCAAGGCCGGTATGTATACCGTGCTCATAAGATCGCTCCTGTCTCCTGTCGCAGTGCGGATGTGGTTCAAGGCAGTGCCTGGTCACATCACGCCGCAACGTCGTTCGTTATCTGCCCCTGACTGATCCGGTGGATGCCTGCTCGAACACCGCTTTACAGCCTTCGCTCAGATCCGATTTCCTGAGCCGCAGACAGGCTTCGACTCCGGATGGGTCGCGAATGTAGGCACTGCAGAGGCGAAAGGCGTCGGGCGTGCAAGCCGCTCGCTGCTCGGGTGTGCCTCGGTTCTCCTGGGAAAAAGCCGCCGTGCTCCCGAGCGCGACCACGACCGCTGCGAACAGCGCCTGCTTCAATCTCGTCATATCAGATCCTTTCTCTGCTCTAGGCTTGTGGTTGGCTGAGGCAGAGCCTCGCCGCCTCGAGCTGCACACGCGCTTGTGACGCACTCGTCTTGACTTCGGCCATGCCGCGTGATTTATATGAACTATACGGTATATTTTATTAAAGAGGTGCCGAATGTCAACACTGCTGTTCGCGGTGATGCGCGAAAACCCGTTGCCCCGGCCTCGCCGCCGCATCGCTGAACGTCACTGTCGCATTGTGCCTCGTGGCACTGAGCGTGCTGCTTGGCATCACGATCGCGATGATCGCGTGGGCTCATTGGCTTGCCGCGCGCCAGCCCAGCACTATCCGGCTGGAGCGGAGGACGGTCGCATGACACCGGCGCTGCTGATCGCCCCCGACTGCATCATCTACTGGGTCAACGTCTGGACCGCGCCGGTCGAATGCGTGTTCGACGTGATCGAGTCCGAACTCGCGCGCAGAGGCATTGCGCTTGATGAAATCGACCGGCTGACGCACACGGCGTGAGGGAGGACTGGGAACCGAGATGCTGAACTTCATCGAAGTCTCTGACGGGATGGAAGTGGACCCGACCAGCGGCGAGCTCGTGTGGACCGGTGTGACCGGAACACGGACAGCGCTCCAGCGTGACGGACTCACGATCGATCCGAAGGCCGCTGCCTATTGTCCAACCGAGTGGCTCGACGAGCGCGGCTATCTCGACGCCGACCGCGCGCGCCGGCAACCGCGACCATGGAGCATCTGACGATGATACGGACAGATTCCGTTGTCGGGAGCCGTGCGCCATGAGCCGACGATCCGCCATGTTCATGCGCGCGAGCCAGTCCACCGAGAGCGCCTTTCCCTGGCGCGGCTATTTCGTGTCGGCGGGTGGAGCGCTGGTCTGCTTGCTTTGGTTGACAAACTGGGTCCTGCCGGCGCAAGTGCCGGGTCGCTTTTCCGAACCGGATCCTGCGCGGCCGCCGATACGCATCCACTCCGACGTGAAGGGGCCGGAGCGCGTCGTGATCGATACAAATCAGCCGCTGCCCACGCTCCCCGACAAGGAGATCGTCGTCGCTCACACGCCCGTCGCGGGCGATTGACCAACCACACCGAGATTGATCCGATGTCGAAGCAGCATTTGTTTGCCCTGATCATGTGGTCCGCCACGCTCGCCGCGACCGCCGCCATCGCGGAGGTCCAAGATCCCGCGGATACGAGCGCCCGAACCGCCACTGCACAAAGCCAGGTCGAAGAGGTCGCTATCCAACGCGTTCTCTCGGAATTCCGCACTGTACGCGTCCCGCTCAGTCGGGCGATCGCCATCGCGGAGCACTTGCATGATGGCTCGAAGACCGCCGACATCAGCTTCGAGATCGACGGCTCTCCCGTGTACCGCGTTCGCACGATACGGAATGAGCACGTGTGGGAGAACGCCATCGATGCAAATACTGGAAGCATCACGGGCAAGGAGATGACGTCGTCGCTGAAGGAGCTCGATCGGGAAGACCTCGCCAAGATCCTTGCCTTGAAATGGCCCAAGCCGGAATTGTCCGATGTCGTCCAGGTCGCCGAGAAAGCGGCGGCCGGCAGCGCGCTGGCCGGTGGACTGATCCGACAGGACGGCAAGCTCAATTTCGTGATCGTCGTCGCCTCCGCGGACCATTTGAAGGAGGTCCTGCTCGAGCCTCCCAAGGTCGGAAAGCAAGACACGAGTCGCCATTAACACGAGCATGTTCATCAGCAATCAAAGAGTCCATTCGCCATGAACTTCCAGCCTCGATCACAGCTCTCATCCGCTCAACGGCAGCTTCCCTTCGACTGCATCGCGCTGCTTTTGCAAGGCGGCGGTGCGCTTGGTGCGTACCAGGCGGGCGTGTACGAAGCCTTGGCCGAAGCCAGCATTCATCCCGACTGGGTTGCTGGCATATCGATCGGGGCCATCAATGCCGCCACCATCGCCGGCAACCCGCCCGAGTCCCGTGTTGACCGCCTGCGCGATTTTTGGACCCAAGTCACCTCGACCGCGCCCTGGGATTGGTCCGGCAATCCCTTCCTGGATTGGACGCGGAGCGACAATACGCGAAACCTCATCAACCAGATGAGCGCCGGTCTGGCGGCCACGTGTGGCGCTACCGGATTCTTCTCTGCCCGTCCCGTTCTGCCCTGGCTGCAGCCCGGCGGAGCCAGCGATGCGACCAGCATCTATGACACGCGCGCGCTCAAGACCACGCTGGAGCGCCTGGTTGACTTCGATCGTATCAATGCCGGTCTGACGCGCTTCAGCGCCGGCGCGGTCAACGTCCGAACGGGTAATTTCGTCTATTTCGACAATACCACCCATACGATTCGACCCGAGCACATCATGGCGAGCGGCGCGTTGCCGCCGGGCTTTCCGGCGGTGGAGATCGAGGGCGAGCACTATTGGGACGGCGGTCTCGTCTCGAACACGCCGCTGCAATGGGTGATCGAATCTGATGCGCCGCAGGACATGCTCGCCTTCCAGGTCGATCTCTGGAGCGCGCGCGGTCAAATACCTCGCAACATGGCTGAGGTGATCACGCGGCACAAGGAAATCCAGTACTCGAGCCGTACGCGCGCCAGCACCGACCAGTTCAAGCACGTACAGCGTCTGCGGCGCGCACTCACGGATCTGCTGGGGAGGCTACCAGACGACCTCAGGCAGCATCAGGACGTGAAACTGCTCAGCACGGCGGTCTCCCGCAACGTCTACAACATCGTCCAGCTGATCTATCGCGCGCGCAATCACGAGGGCCACTCCAAGGACTATGAGTTCTCGCGGCTGTCGATGCAGGACCATTGGCAAGCGGGCTACCACGACGCATTGCGCACCCTGCGCCATCCCGAGGTGCTCGCTCGGCCTTCGAGCCCGGACGGAGTCTTCACCTTCGATCTCGAACACGACGGCCGCGAGTGACCCAACCTCATCGCCTGGAGATAACCCAAATGCGCGAGACTGATGTGAAACAACGTGCTTTCGCCATGCCGCTGACCAGCCCGGCCTATCCGCCCGGGCCGTATCGGTTCGTCGATCGCGAGTATCTGATCATCACCTATCGTACTGATCCGACAAAACTCCGGGCAGTGGTTCCGGGTCCGCTCGAGGTCGACGAGCGAGAAGCTCTCGTCAAATACGAGTTCATCCGCATGCCCGATTCCAACGGCTTTGGCGACTACACGGAAAGCGGACAAGTCATCCCCGTCTCCTTCCATGGACGCAAGGGCGGCTACACACATTGCATGTTCCTCAACGACGAAGGACCGATTGCGGGCGGACGCGAGCTCTGGGGCTTTCCGAAGAAGCTTGCGCAACCGACCCTGCGAACCGAGATCGATACGTTGATCGGCACGCTGGATTACGGCCCCGTGCGGGTCGCGACTGGGACGATGGGCTACAAGCACCGCGAGGCCGATCTGGCGAAGGTCAAGGCTGCGCTTAACGAGCCGAACTTCCTGCTCAAGATCATCCCGCACGTCGACGGCAGCCCGCGGATCTGCGAGATCGTTCAATATCATCTCGAGGACATCGTACTGAAGGGCGCCTGGACCGGACCGGCGGCGCTCGCCCTGACGCCACACGCCTTGGCGCCGGTCGCCGAACTGCCGGTCCTTGAGATCGTCTCCGCCGTCCACATCTGCGCCGACCTCACGCTCGGGCTCGGGACGGTGGTGCACGATTATCTGCAACAGCCGGCGCGCGGCTCGATTCGAACGGGTGAGAAGGCTCTTGTCTTTTGATCTCAACTGAGCGCCGCGATCCGGGGCGAGGCGCCGATCCTGTTTGCACGTTATGAGGAAGTGTACGAGATGGACATTCTGAAGGGGAAGACGGCTGTCGTCACCGGATCGACCAGCGGCATTGGCCTTGCCTGCGCAAAGGCCTTTGCCGCAGCCGGCGCCAATGTCGTGATCAACGGCATGGGCGCGCCTGAAGATATCGAGGGGGAGCGAGTCGCGATCCAGCGCGAATTCGCGGTCAAGGCGATCTACTCGCCTGCGGACATGACCAACCCGCGCGAGATCGCCTGGCTCATCGCGCATACCGAGGACACCTTCGGCAGCGTCGACATCCTGGTCAACAATGCCGGCATCCAGCACGTTGCTCCGGTCGAGGAATTCCCCGCCGAGAAATGGGATGCGATCATCGCGATCAACCTGTCCGCCGCCTTCCACGCCATCCGCGCCGTCGTGCCCGGCATGAAGAAGCGCGGTTGAGGCCGCATCATCACTACGGCTTCGGCGCATTCGCTCGTCGCCTCGCCATTCAAGTCGGCCTATGTCGCGGCAAAGCACGGCATCGCCGGCCTGACCAAGACGGTGGCGCCGGAACTGGCACGCTCGAAGATCACCTGCAACTGCATCAGCCCCGGCTACGTCTGGACGCCGCTCGTCGAGAAGCAGATCCCGAACACGATGGTGGCCCGCCGCATGCGACGAGATGAGGTGATCAGCGACGTCCTGCTCGCCGCGCAGCCGACCAAGGAGTTCGTCACCGTCGAGCAGGTTGCTTCCCTCGCGCTGTTCCTGTGCAGCGACGACGCCGCTCAGATCACGGGCGCCAACCTCTCGATGGATGGGGGCTGGACGGCAACATCCCTGCCGACCTGGCGCGGTTAGCTGGAGCTCGCATGGTCACGGCCATTGAGGCAAACTTTGACCGCCACCTCGACGAGGCCAAGCTAAAGAGCATTGACCAACGGCGAGCCGGCCACACAGCCACAACTGATCTTCCGCTTGATCCAGTCGCGATCGCTCCGCTCGCGTGCCCTTAGACTCTCTCGCGTGCACTTGTCAGTGGATGTTGTCAGCGACCACGGCCGGTCCCCGCGGTGATCCCGAGCAAGAAAGAGTGCCTCATGAATAGTGTCGATTCCGACGTTTAGGTGCCAGCAAAGATCGCGGGTCTGGAATATCTCCCAATTCCGGGGCTGCTGACTCCAGAGATCGACAAATGCACTCTGGTGCTCATCGAGGGGATCAGAGAATACGTCAGTCAAAAAATACCTCCATTGCATAGGCGAGAAGGCTGACGGCCGCGCGACCCGTACGTTGCCGAATTGGCCGCATCTCCTTGCGGAAACCACCTTGCCCGGGATAGCAGGTTGGCGAGGGCGTCAGCCTCTTCTTGATGCACCATCAATATAGCGGGTTCTGATAGTTTCCCAGAGCTGTTGAGCCCCCGCAGTTTTCGGGTGGATAAAGAGATCCGCTCCTCTGCGGATCGGGACCGCGGACCGGACGGGCGACTGCGGAGCCGGGCCGCTCTCGGAAGCTTGCCAAATACGAATTAGGGTACCGGACGTGTTTGCGGCTTCGCCTGCCATTTTGGAGGTCATTGGCTGCCCTACTGACACAACGAATCCTTTGGGCGCCGATTGCCTCGATGCGTGATGGCTCAATCAGAACGTCTGGGCTACTGGTGCGCTGTTTGCCGCAATCTGCCGTTTGCATCGGAGCGGGGCGATGGCGCGCAGTTGATGATGTTGAACTTGCGCGGCGTCGTTCAACGCCAACGCGCATGCGAGCAATCACAAGGGCTTCCCGGGTCTAGAGTCGGCGTGACAAACGCTTTTAGGGGAAGCAAGGAATGGACTGCAACCTAGCATGAAGAACAATTGGAATTTCACCTATCGGTCTTGATCGGAAGTGGCGCGCGCATAGTCAAGTTGGAGCGATCGCCCTGAACGGTCACGCTGATGCAGATGTACTTTCAGCTTAACCCGCTCGTAAATCTCTCTTGCTTGAGCAACAAGTCTACCGCTTCGACGATTCGATTTCATGGATGTGCATTGCAATACGCGATCAGTGCACGCTCAAGCTCTTTCAGGCAAGCCCGGCGCACCGTACCCCAAAGAGCCACGCCCAACCCCGCCTTGCCACGGCCTGAATTGCCGAACTGGACGCACTCGACTTGAGAACCGTTTAGACTGTGCTATCCTTATCTTTTTGATACGCCACCTTGGAATTCCGACTTCACGATCCAGGAGAGCACTATGGTCGCGAAAGAGATTTCGCTGAGCGCCAGCGGTATCGGGAAGATCGCCCCCGGTGCTGATAGTGCCGGGGAGGGAATACCCCGCTCGTCGCGCTCTAATCATGGCGTGCGCCGCCGCGAATTACTCATAACCACCGCCATGGCTTTGGTGTTCTCTGCAACCTCCGCTCGCGCACTGGTCGTCAAGGGCAGTTTGCCGTGGGGACCAAGTGCCGGCACTCCACCCACAGCGGTGCGGCCTGGACCGTGGGTGTATTTCACTCCGGAAGAAGGAGCTGCAGTCGAAGCGCTCGTTGACCGGCTGATCCCGCCGGACCCTCAGACCCCGGGGGGTAAGGATGCCGGTTGCGCGGTCTTCATCGACCGACAACTTGCGGGATCCTATGGCAGCGCCGAGGGGCTCTACATGCACGGCCCCTTCGCCGACGGAACGCCGGAGCAGGGAGATCAGTCGCCGTTGACCCCGGCAGCGCGGTATCGCCAGGCGCTGGCCGCATTGGACAAATATTGCCGCGCGACCTACGCGGGAAAGCCTTTTCCCCAGATTCCCGACGATGAGAAGGACAAGGTTCTCTCCGGGCTGGAGAAGGATCAGGTGCAACTGGAAGGAACCAGCGGTCGCGCGTTCTTTGAGTATCTGCTGCAGAACACGCGGGAAGGATTCTTTGCGGACCCAGTTTACGGCGGCAACCGCGACATGGTCGGCTGGAAGATGATCGGTTTTCCCGGCGCGCGCTATGATTACCGGGACTGGGTTGAGCGGCACAACGAGCGCTATCCGCTGCCACCCATTGGCATTGCTGCCCGACCCGAATAGGCGCCAAAGGCGCAATAAATCTCGTTTGGAGTACCGGGAATATGACGCGCAAATTGCCAGCAACTGATGTGGTGATTGTTGGGCTGGGCTGGACTGGCTCCATCCTGGCGCATGAACTGACTGGTGCCGGATTGAACGTGGTGGCGATCGAACGCGGCCCGTGGCGCGACACGGCGACCGATTTCCCGCCGGCCTATGCGCAAGATGAGCTGCGCTACCGCATCCGCCACGATCTGTTCCTGCGGCCGGACCAGCTGACGATGACTTTCCGTAACAACGCCAGCCAGACGGCGCTGCCGATCCGCAGCTGGGGATCCTTCATGCCGCCCAATGGCGTCGGCGGCGGTGGCGTGCATTGGAATGCCGAGACGTGGCGCTTCCTGCCCAGCGACTTCGAGCTGAGAACGCATCTGGTGGGGCGTTATGGCGAAAAATTCCTGCCCGAGGACATGACGATCCAGGACTGGGGGATTACTTATGATGACCTCGAGCCCCATTACGACAAGTTCGAATATTTGTGCGGCACGTCCGGCAAAGCCGGCAACATAAAAGGGCGGATACAGGCGGGCGGCAATCCCTTTGAGGGAGCGCGGTCCCGCGAATATCCGACGCCGCCCCAGAGGCAGCCCTACGGCCCGACGCTGTTCGCACAGGCTGCTCAGGAGATGGGCTATAAGCCCTTCCCGCAACCTTCCGGGAATCTCTCACAGGCATATACGAACCCGCTCGGCGTCACGATAGGCCCTTGTACCTATTGCGGCTTCTGCGAATGGTTCGGCTGCGGCAACTACTCGAAGGCTAGTCCGCAGACCACGATTCTGCCGGCACTCATCCGCCGTCCGAACTTCGAGGCGCGCACGCAGTGCGAGGTATCGAAGATCAACTTGGATAGATCAGGAAAACGCGCCACCGGCGTTACCTATGTCGACACCAGTGGCAACGAATGGGAGCAGCCGGCCGACCTTGTGCTGCTCTGCGCCTTCCAGTTGTTCAACGTGCACCTGCTGCTGCATTCGGGAATCGACAAGCCCTACGATCCGCGCACCGGCGAGGGCGTGATTGGGCGAAACTATTCCTACCAAGTCACATCTAGCGTAGGCGCGTTCTTCGACGACAAGATCTTCAATCCCTTCATCGCGTCGGGCTCGATCGGAATGTGCATCGACGAGTTCAACGGCGACAATTTCGATCACGGACCGCATGGCTTCGTCGGCGGCGGCTATATGGGCGCGGTGCAGACCAATGGCCGACCGATCCAGACTGGGAGGACACCACAGACAGCGCCGAGGTGGGGCGCCGAGTGGAAGAAGGCGGTGGCGAAGAGTTATTTGAGCAGCTATGAGACCGTCACGCACGGCAGCTGTTATAGTTATCGCGACGCATATCTCGACCTCGATCCGACCTATACGGACCGCTTCGGCCGCAAGTTGATGCGCTTGACGTTCGATTTCCACGACAACGAGCTCAAGATGTCGACATACCTGACGGACCGGCTGGCTGAGGTCGCGCAGAAGATGGGGCCGCGGCAGCTTGAGAAGCACCCGCGTCGCGGTCCTTACGACGTGACCGTGTACCAGACAACGCACACCTGCGGCGGTGCCATTATGGGCGTCGAGCCCAAGACTAGCGCGCTCAATCGCTATTTGCAGAGCTGGGACGTGCCCAACCTGTTCGTCATGGGTGCCACGGCCTTCCCGCAGAACCCCGGATACAATCCGACGGATACGGTAGGCGCACTCGCCTATTGGGCAGCAGATGTGATCGTAAACCGCTACCTGAAGAGTCCTGGCCCGCTCGTGCAGGTTTGACGGCCAGCGCCCCGAGGTAATGGCATGAGAATGCGGAAACTCACGGCTCTTGCGCTCGCCGCCTGCGCGATCGGCCTTACTGCGGCGCGCGCGGCGGAAGACAACCAGGCGTTCGAGAGGATCGAGCGCGGCCGGTATCTGGCCGTGCTCGGCGATTGCGCCGGCTGTCACACTGCGCCGGGCGGTAAGCCTTTTGCCGGCGGCGCTGCGCTGGAGACGCCATTCGGAAAATTGCTCGGGCCAAATATTACGCCTGATGTTGCGACCGGAATCGGTGCCTGGACCGAATCCGATTTGTGGCGGGCGATGCATGAGGGGATTGGTAAGGATGGGGTTCGCCTCTATCCGGCCATGCCGTATCCGGCCTACACCAAGGTTACCCGCGAGGACGTCTCGGCGATCTGGGCCTATCTGCGCACGTTGGAGCCGGTGCGTAACGAGGTTCAGCCGAATCAGCTTAGGTTTCCGTTCAATGTCCGCCGACCGGCAACATCCACCTGGGATTTGATCAATTTCAAGCCCGGAGTGTTTCAATCCGATCCGGCAAAGTCGGATCTGTGGAATCGTGGGGCCTATCTGGTCGAAGGCCTTGGCCATTGCGGAACCTGTCATACACCGAAGAACATCACCGGCGGCGATCGGGGTGGAGAAGCCTTGCGCGGCGCATTGCTGCAGGACTGGTATGCGCCTGATCTGACCGCGGATTCCCGTATGGGCATCGGCAGTTGGTCCACGGAAGACATCGTCCGCTATCTTAAGACCGGTGCCAACTCTTTCGACATTGCGTCCGGGCCCATGGCCGAGGCGGTTGAGAACTCCACCTCTCATATGACAGACGCCGACCTTCTCGCGATCGCCACCTATCTGAAGGATCGTGCTCCTCGAACCGCGAACCCGGCCGTCGCGCTGGCGCACGATGACACACGCATGGTGGCGGGGAAGGCGATCTATGAGAACCGTTGTGCGGCATGCCACCAGTCTAGCGGCGCCGGCGTTCCAACGCTATTCCCGCGACTGGCACAAGCGCCACTCGTCCAGTCCACTGATCCGACATCCTTGATCCGCGTCGTTCTGATCGGCAATCGCGCCGTCGCCACTTCAGCTGCCCCGACCGCACCGGCCATGCCGCCCTTTGGTTGGAATCTCAGTGACACAGAGATTGCGGACGTCCTGACCTATGTTCGCAATACCTGGGGAAATGCCGCGTCAGCAGTCCAGTCCACGGACGTCAGTACGCTGCGTGGCCGGGTGTCTCAATAACGTCGACCACGCTGCGCCCGAAGTTTTGGCGGATCGATCGAGCGCGCTCGCGATACCTGTCGCAAATCAAATCGGGACATACCGACGTTGCAATCCCCGCGTCACGGACGTCAGCCATCTTGTCTTAGCTGCCCAATGCCGCGATTTTGCCGACGCCTAAATCTAGACATACAGAGTGACTTGTCAGGTCTAGACACTAAAAGAACAGGCCTCAGAAGTTGCGCTGGGCACGAAGCTGCAGGTGGAATGTGTCCTGATCGCTGAACTCGTAACGCGCAGTAGGCTTGGGGGCCGAAGCTCCAAGGACTGCGGAGCCCTGGAATTTCTGGTCGAGGTGGAACCACATGAATTCGGCGGAGAAGGTCAGGTTCTTGACCGGCGTCCAGCGGGTGATGACACCGAGCTGCGACAAGTTGAAGTCGGGGTTGCAGACGTAGTCCGCGCTGACCGCTTTGCCAGGCGTGGTGTAGTTCGCGCAGATGAAGGCTTTGGCCGCGCCGTCATAGCGGACGCCCACATACGAGCCGAAGAGGCTCGATGACCAATATGGGTCCCAGTTGTGGTTGAACGCACCGCGAATGCCAAAGGCCTCCGTCAGATGCAGCGAGCCGTCGCCGCCGGCTGCGACCGGCAGATAGACGGCATCGGTCGTCGCCCCGAACCCGATGCTCTGATAGGCGCCAAAAGTGCTGGAGCTGCCGAACATGGCAAAGCTCGGCGAGGTTGAAGCCGACGAGATGATGTATTTGGTCGCTCCCTTGGAATAGCTCGCGTCCATCTTGATGTCGTCACCGGTACCGGTCGGGATGTTCTTGATCTGTAACGCCGCCATGACCGCGCCGCCCCAGGAGGTGTCCGGATGTCCGGAAAGCTCGGATGCTCCGGTCGGCGCCGCACCAGGCAGGCCGACGGCGCCCGCTGGCGCTCCAAGGGCGTTCAGGACATTGTAGGAGGCGTTGACCTCATGCGCCGCGGCGGAAATCTGGAACAGACCCCAAGCCTGGTCGACGCGGATGTTGCCGACCACATCGGGCGCGTGGACGCCGGCATAGGCGTTGCCCGTGTTCAGCGTGGCGTTCAGCGGCAGCGACAGGTTGTAGACGGCGGTGCGGTCCCATACCGTTGGGTCGTCGAGGCCGATGGTGCCGGTCACTCCGTTGCCGAAATCCGCAGTGTATTGGATGTTGTTGACGCCGGTATCATTGTTCTGGCCGCCGAGCAGGAAGTCCGAGATGTTGCCGGGGAAGCCCTGCCAAGGCGAGGAGTAGGCAGACGCCGACTGACCGAAGGTGAAGCCTGCGAACTGGATAAAGAGGAATTGGATGGTAGTAACGCCGCCGCCGGGAGTGTCGAGCAGCTGCGAGTTTGCGACCGGCAGCGAGCCGTTGATCGAGTTCGGGTTGAAGGTGTTGTTGCCGAGCGTAGAGAACTGAAACCGGCCCTGCCCGAAGGTGCGGACCACGCCATAGTCGGTGGCGGTGCGGGTATCAATTGACAACAGCATACGGGAGCGGGCGGCGAAGTAGTCGAAGTAGCGGTTATGTTGTCCTGCGTCGCCGTTCCAGGCCGGCGAGCCCTGCACGCCGCCATCGAATGTGGTGTCGACCCGGAGGTAGCCGCCGATCTTCATGCAGGTGTCGGTACCGGGGATGAAGAAGAAGCCGGGACCGTAAGCCGAGCAGATCTTCACATATTCGATCGGCTTCGCTTTGACAGGAAGGTCAGCGCCCGCGGCTCCGCTGGTTGCGAGCAAAAGGCTCGCCGCCGGACCCAGAAGGATTCGAGTTGTCGCCATTACCGGCCTCCGCCTGAGACCTGTACGTCCACTCGGAAATCGAATGCCCCACAATTTTTAGCGCAGGAGACATGTCGCACAATGCGCGGCGACGTGACACTGCCGAGTTTCATTTCGCACTGTGACTTTTTCGCAACGCATGCGAGTGCCATTCCGGAGCGCATGCCGGAGAGATCAGCCCTGGAAGCTGGATCAGCGCTGTAGCTACGCTCGCGGCGAAGGTGGTTCGATCCGCTGTTCGATGAGAATGGTCGTCGAGGATTTCCGCGTGCGCCGGGGCACCCACGCTTATGCTTGGGAAATTATCGCTCACGTTAATGTCGGGTATTGGCCCAAATGCGAACTGGGTTACTTCATCGGGCGATGTCCGAGTTCGAGGGAGTAGCGATCAGCATTGCTCGCCCTCAGTTCTTCTCAGCTTGACCCACCAAGGCTCGTCGACTGCTGCTCCCCGCTGTTTGGAGGTTTTTAAACCGGGACCTACGTCAAATGTGAAGGAAGTACAGGTTAGATTCATTGGTGTGTCAGGTAAACCTAGTTAATGGCGCCATGCGCGCCAAGAAAGCAACGGCAGGAGATCATCTCAACCTTCGTGCAGGATTGACCGCAAGCGCGCCGCCAAATCTGACATGCGGAACGGTTTGTCGATAATCGGAAATTCCCCCACCGCATGATGTCGCTCCAGCACGTCTCCCGCGTAGCCCGAGGCAAGCAGGACCTTGATGCGCTTGTTCAATCGCCTCGCTTCGCGAGCTACCTCGATGCCGTTGATCCCGTTTGGCATCACGATGTCACTTAACACCAGATCAAATTCCTCGCTCTGGAGCATGCGAAGGGCTTCAGTGCCGCTCCGAGCGCAACGAACCTGATAGCCCGACCTGGTCAGCATCGCCGACGTGAGGTCCAGAAGATCGTCGTTGTCCTCGACAACCAGGATTCGCTCTGAGCCGGCCGGAAACGCTTGGGATTGGACCTCTTCCATTTCGATCTCAGTCTTTTGCGTGGATTTCGGCAAGTAGAGAGCGACGGTGGTCCCCTTTCCCAATGCGCTTTCAACGGCAATGTGCCCCCCGGACTGACGGACGAAGCCGTAGACCATGCTAAGCCCGAGCCCGGTGCCTTTGCCAACCTCCTTCGTTGTGAAGAAGGGCTCAAACACCCGGTCCACCACCTCGGGAGGCATTCCCGAACCAGTGTCTCTAACCGACAGCCTGACATACGACCCGGGCGCGCACCCCGCCACGGCTCCTTCGTTCACGACGATGTTCCTCATCTCAATGTCGAGCACGCCGCCATTTGGCATGGCGTCGCGCGCGTTCAGGGCCAGATTGAGGAGAGCGGTCTCCAGTCGCGCCGGGTCGACATGGCACAGCCACAACCCTTCAGTGGTCCACACCTTGACCCGGCATGCTTCGCCGACAGCTTTGCGAATGAGTCCCTGGAACTCGGAAACAAGCTGGTTTGCGTTGACCGGTTTTGGATTCAGTACCTGCCGTCGCGAGAAGGCGAGAAGTTGCGCTGTCAGCCTTGCTCCCCGATCGACCGCACGCCGTGCAGCCGCGGCGAACCGCCGAGCTTTGCCGATATCGTCGCCAGCCTCGATGAGTTCAAGATTCGCGGAGACCACCGTGAGCAGGTTGTTGAAGTCGTGCGCGACGCCACCGGTGAGCTGGCCGACGCTCTCCATCTTCTGGCTCTGATGGAACTGCTCCCTCGCTTCGGACAATTCGTGCTCACGGCGTTTCAGCGCATCGGCCATGGCGTTGAACGCCCTGGCGACCCGTGCGATTTCCGAGTTGCCCGGGATGTCCACGCGCCGGCCGAATTCGCCGAGCCGCCATCGGTTCGCAGCATCAACCAATTGCGCAAACGGGCGCTGGATGAACCGCTGGGCGCCCCACGCCGTCAGGATCAAGACAAGCAGGGCGCTGAAAATGATGAACAACACGTCGCGCCGCGTGCGATGTTCGATCTTGGTGAAAGTCTGGGCCTTGCCGAGGCCGAAGCCGACAAGAAGATCTTGCCCCACAGCGGCGAAGCCGACAATTCTTCGCACGCCGTCAATGTTAACCATGTCCGCTACGGTCCCGTTGTCGAGCATCGGGTCTTCACCAACGGGCAACTTCTTGCCGACAAACACGTCATTGTCAGGATAGCGAGCGAGAACGATGCCGTTGCGGTCCGTGATGGCGAGCGCAGCTCCCGGGGGAACGCCCTTTTTCGCGATGTAGTCGGCGAGCCAGTCGAGGCTGAGGGCCGCTATAACGACGCCGCCCATGCGGTCCTCGTCGTCGTAGAATGGCAGCGCGAACTGAACGACATTGCGACCGGTCGTTCGGCCGATTGCGAACTCTCCGACTGTGAATTTGCCGGTTCTCACGACGCTGGCGAAGTAGGCACGTCCAGCTGCGGTAGCCGGCTTATGCTCTCTGGCTGAGTCGCAGAAGGCGTCGCCACGCATGTCGACCACGATAAAGACGATGAACTCCGGGTATCGTTGCTTGATCCTGGAAAGGTAAGCGTCGCATCCCTGGACGTCCTTCGCCTTGATCGCCGGAAGCTCCGAAAGCGCTATCAGAGCCTGACGAACGCCCTGGACGATCTGTTGCTGCTCGGCGGCGGCGAGCTTGGCGAGCCCGAGGACTTCGTCCTGTACTTCAACTTGGCGCGTGCGACGCAGGTCGATTTCGTTGTACGCCTGTATCGCGATTGCCGGCAGCATGGCCGCAGCTACCAGCGCGAACAGGCGTGATAACAGGCTGCCCTTTACTAGCATTTCCCACTCACAATCAGCCGCACGAGACCGACCGCGCCAGTCCACCGACAAGCGCCATTGTGTGAAGCGTTCTCCGAACTGCAATCGGGACGCCAAGCGGTGGCGCTCCGAGGCTTGATAAAGGCGGCGTCGAATGTGGGCGATGTCGAACCTGGAAACACTGGTCTTCGTCGCATTGCTGCCGAATTTCGCCGATCAATTGCCGGATCTCGTTGCCGACAAAAGCCGTGATGCCGCGCTTGGACGCTTCGTAAGCGCGTCCAGCTCTTCGGATGTCATGAAGGCCATTGGCGTGGCTGCGCATTGTTGTATTCGAGGTCGCTGATAGCGTTCGTGACCTTGCCGGAAATTACCGCTTTTGAGGAGCCGTTCGGCAAGTTCGCGGTTTCGCCATCTGCAAGGCGGTGTCGTCGTGAAGCGCCATCAGTACAGTCACCATCAAACGCCGCGCCTGCTTGTCGTTTTCCAACGACTCGGTGACCAAGCTGATCACTCGGAACGCGTGGTCCGCGGCGAGCATACACGGCTTCTTCTCATACTGTCTTGGTGAAAGCATGGTTATTCGCCTTTCGTTTCTTTTTCGTGGGTCGGGTTGCTTGTCTTTCCCGACTTGTGCGCTGCACCGCCGCTGCACCAGTTTGCGGTCGCGGAATCGTGTTCGCGGCCGAGACAGTGTAGGGAGCCGATCCATGCAATGCGGTTCACATCCACGTCTCCACGATCTTCTCGTCGTCCATCGCCGTCGATCTGCTCTATCTCAACAGCCGGGATCTGCGAAAGCAGCCGCTGATCGAGCGCAAGGGCACCTGAAGAAGATCATCGGCGATACAGACATCCAGTTCAGTGAGAGCTTCGGGGTCGATGGCAAGAAGATGTACGCCCACGCCGCAAGGTCAGGCTCGAAGGCGTCGTCTCGAAAGTGCGCGACAGCGCCTACACCTCTGGCCGGGGCACAACTGGGTGAAGAAAACCTGCGTGCAGCGGGAGATGCTGGTGATCGCAGGCTTCGCGCTCGACGGCAACAAATGGGACGGCATCTATGTCGGCCGCCGAAAGGGCGAGGACCTGATCTATGCGGGTAAAGTCGATCACGGTTCGACAACGCATCCGCTGCCGATCTGCAGAAGCGCCTGACGACGCTGATCCGGAAAGCGCAACCATACACTAAGCGCATCGCGCACAAGGGCATCTGGGTCGAGCGCGAGCTTATGGCCGAGATCGAATACCGGGCGAAGTCCGCGCAAGGAGACATCCACGACGAACCCGGCGATCCGTTCGTCTGCGGAATCGTCAGCAGCCTGCATTGCAGGATCGCCTGCGGTGCGCAATCGCCCCGATGCTCAACGGCAGCTTCTGCTCCATCGCCTGCTACACAAGCGCCGCTTCGCCAGTTTCGACCGCGAGCAGGTCGACCATCACCTCGGCTTCCTGCTGCTGGCGCGCTTCATACGCCAGTGCGTCGTCGCTCTCGCTATCTATCTCTGCATCAAATTCCGGCAACCCGCCGCACTGATCAGTTCGTCGCGGAGAGCCGGCGTGGAGATAGCACCCATGGCCGACCGTCATTGACTGGTGTCGTGCTACCAGTCTTTTGCTATCAAACTGAACCGGCGGCACTACAGGGCTGTTTCAGTCCGTCGGCAAACGATTGCGATTGTAGTCGAGCGGCCAAAGTTGTGGCGGTCGGAAAGAAGACCGGTCTAGGCTGGCCCGACCGGACCTCTGGTGAGGTCTGTTATTGCGCCGCTATCAGGGCGCAGCGCACAGCGACCTCACCCGCATCGTGATCTGCGGTGCCGGTTATAAGTACCTCCCTCGACTAGGACGTGCTACTCATAAAGGCGTAGATGTCTGGTTCTGACGTCCAAGCGGAGTCTTCCGATCAGTCGGAGCATTGCCGCTCGTGATCCAACTTCGCCATCACTCCTCCGGTACCCCAGCCAAGCGCATGCCCTCGTAGATGCGCTCGCGTTGGGTGAGGTAGGTCGGGTTATCTGTGTAAGCGCCGTCCCGGTAGCGACGGATAGTGAAACTCGGAACAAGCGTCAGTCCAGCCTTTGCGGCGGCTCTCGCATGATCCAGCGAGCCCAGCAGCGCTAGTGCAGCACCGAGTAAGAAATGCACGAGGGGATAAGTTCGGTTGGCTTCGATGCTGCGGCAGAACCAGCCGAGCGCTTCCGAATCGGCCGAAATCTGCAGCTTGGATGCACCGATTATTGCGAACCAGCGATGGGCAAAGATATCGCGCGGAGAAAGGCGAAATGCCTCGTTCACATGTGCCTCAGTCTCCGCCCCCTGGCCGGTGCAATACTTCGCTAGACCGATTAGCGCATGGGCCCACGCCAAATTGCGATCCAGCGCCAACGCTCGCTTGCTCTCGGCGACGCCTTGGTTGACACGGTTAGTCGCAACGTGCACGTGTCCCAGGGCCACGTGGGCCCACGCATGGTTCGGAGCGAGAGACAGCGCCTCTTTCAGCGTTGCCTCGGCAGCCGCGAGCCGCGCGGTCCGATCGCCACTCATCCAGGTTGAGCCGACGACCATGTCAACCGTCGCCATCCAGACCATCGCCTCGATGTTCTTGGGGTCGAGGGCTAGCGCCCGCTCAAAAATGCTACGCGCCTGTTCTATGTGGTCGGGGTTTAGTCCCTTGTTGAACCACGCAGCACCTTGAAAATACAGGTCCAAGGAATTGGGATGCGGCGAACGTTCCGCCCGACGCGCCTCAGCCTCAATGAGCTGTGCATTTAGTGTGTTAGCGAGCCGCGCCACAATTTCGTCTTGCATATCGAGCAGATCGGCGATCGGCTTATCGAACCGCTCAGCCCATAGGTGATTTCCGGTTTCGGCGTCGACCAACTGCACGTTTACGCGAAGCCGATCGCCTCCTCGCTGTACTGACCCTTCTAGGACGTAACTAACGTTTAACTCGCGACCGACCTGCTTCAGATCGACCGACTTGCCTTTATAGGGAAAGGCGGTGTGACGGCCGATCACGAACGAGCCATTGATGCGCGACAAGTCCGTGGTAAGGGTCTCAGTGACGCCATCGACGAAGTAGTCCTGCTTGGTGTCTCCGCTGAGATTGGCGAATGGCAGCACAACGATGGAGAGATTCGGCGGTGAACGCTGGCCCTGCGTGGCTCGACTTGCGCAGCCGGCTATGTCCGTCCAGGACCGCGGCATAGGCTCGAACCGGAAGGGCAATGTTTTTGAACTTTTGCTCGCCCATATCGACGAACTCGACACCGACCTTGCCGCGGGTCTGCACGTAGGCAAAAGACGAGATACAGATGCCGCCAGGCTCTGCGATGCTCACAAGCCGTGCCGCGACATTTACGCAGTCACCAAAAACGTCATGCGGCTCGACAATCGCGTCGCCGACATTGATGCCGACACGGAAAGCAATACGCATGTCTTCCGCATCGGCAATTGTAAGTTCTTTGATGCGAGTCTGGAATTGCACAGCAGCTCGAACCGCTTGGACCGCGCTCGGAAATACTGCCAAGAATCCGTCGCCGGTGTTCTTCACAATGCGACCCCCGTGTCCGGATATCGCGGGCGTGACAGCATCGGCGAGTAGCACTGTCAGTTTGACATACGTTGCCTCCTCATCGTGGTGCATGAGCCGCGAGTAGCCGGCGACGTCGGCGGCCAATATCGCCGACAGACTACGCTTGACCCGGATGAGTCGGTCTTCCACCATGGCGCGCAACTCCGACCTACAGAATACTATGACGGATCGCGCGGCGCTACCAGTCGCGCTTTATCACACCCTGGCTCACGTCGGCTGTTGGCCCCAGACCTCTGGTGACATCTGCTATTGTGCCCTATCAGTGGCGCAGCGGACCTCACGCGCATCGTGATCTGCGGCGCCAGGCCTGTGAGTACACGCTCTCGTAACGTCATCGATCTGCAGCCAGCCGGTCCGTTGAACCGGAGGTTCATCAGACTCAGCGGAAATGATCGTTAGTGCAAAGTCCTATCGCGCCGCCAGCCCGCTGCAATCATCGCCTCACCGATCGCGCGCTTGACGAAGGCGTCGGCCTCTTCCTCAGTCATCTACTCCAATTCTCCGTCTGGGCCGATTCGAGAGCCAGCAGGGTTTTCGCCCTCAGGCCACGTCGGCGGAATCATCTTCTTCGTCAATGGCTCGAACGACGCGCTATCAACAGTTCTCAGAAATGTTCTCGGCGATCAAGTTACCGAACGAGATAGCCATAAGACCTTAGGCGAATATCGCGCGGAGCTCATCGCTACAGAACTCGCATCGGCCAAAGCGCGCGAAGCAGCCCTTCGGGTCGAGATCGCGCGACTGAAACTCGAATCGGCGAGTGCAGCCGACACGCAGGTTCAGATCGAGGGACTCAGACTCGCAGTCGACCTGGAACGCGAGGCCCGGCAACAGGCTGATTTGGCGGCGGCTGACGCACAGGAACTCCTCGACGCAGCGCGTCAGGACCGGCCACCGCCTCGGGTCGGCAAGATCCGGGAGGAGATCGAAGTTGTTCTGGCCGCACTTATTCCAAAGGTGCGATTGATGCGGGACAGCCTGGACGTGGTGGCGGCTGGATTCTCCGTCGGGCTCTATCGTGGCCCTGCGAAGTTACGCACCGCAATTGGGCGCCTGCCTCCACCGTGGAAGAAGCTCAAAGGTCTTGAGCAATGGTGGGAACGACATATGAGCGACGGACAAGACGACGCAGGCAGGATCTATGTGCGCTTCTCAACCACTGACCGCATCTGGGATGTATTGATCTCGCACAAGAGCGAGCAATCGCGCGACATCACTTGGCTAGCGCGCCAGTAGATCTTTGGCCGGTGGCCAGTTGGTTTTATGAAACCATGAGCAGCGTTTTGTAGGCAACAACAGTTACATTATCGTCGGGGACGGATTGGACATAGAAACTCAGGCAAGCGGGAGCTCGAGCGCGTCCCGTGAGATCGATGGCAAAGGTCACACCATTCCCGGTCTGCTCGCGAACCGCAAATATTCAACGGACTATTATCAACGGGAATATGTTGCGCATCCCCGATTCGCAAGACCAGCAGCGTTGACTGCTCCGCCAAGGTCTTCTGGAAGTCACCAAGGCGCGCGCACCTCACAAGCTGCTCAGCAGTCCAAAGCTGAACACGTCTATCAGTATCTGACCGGTGCGCGGTTTAAGCAGCGGATTGAAGCCATCTTGAGCAGTTTAAAGACATGCGCGACGATATCGACAAAGAGCGCAAGTTCATGATGAAGGCTTGGGCCAAGCGAGAGGTCCAAGTCAACATGATGGTCGTATCGACTGCGGGATTGGTAGGCGATCTTCACGGCATCATGGGACTGGCCATGCCCGAGATTGGGACCATCGACGAGCCACCGATGCTAGAGGGAAAGGCCGCCTAGGCGGCCTTCGCCCGCTGTTTGCCAAGGCGCGCCAGCGCGCTCGGCAGAACTGATAAGCTTTCTGCGAAAACCTCATCAGTCGGCCGACTGACTCCATTTGTGACCAAAGCTGATCAATCCGCGATGGCTGAGCCGTTGTGCATCACAGCCAGAGTTTGGTCCTAATGTCCGAGTTGGGCCGATGCTGTCGAGAACGTCTTTTTGCATCACTGGACGCAAACTTTCCGAGCCGTAGGTGCGGCGATACTATAATTGTGTCGGGGGAAGCATCATAAAGCGATGAACTCGCCAGTGACCTCTCCAACTGGCCTCAGGGCATATGGACGAACAATCCTCGCGCGTTTGGTCTTTCGGCAGAAAATTAGCCGTAAGGCAGTTTGGGACTTTTTCGACAGCATCGGTCGATCGCGTCGGTTTGGCCCCGGGGCGGTGATTTCTGGTCAACCCCAGACGTCTTCAGCGCCGACCGGAGGGTCTCAAACGGGCCAACAACGGAAGTCCCTAGGTAAGCGACCTGCGCGCTCATGGTCCGTCCCTAACTCAAGGTCCCACGCCGAGCCGGCGGTCCAGGTTGAATGCGGCGCTTATCAGCCCGATGTGAGTGAATGCCTGCGGGAAGTTGCCCAGTGCTTCGCCACACGGACCCGTCTCCTCCGCGTACGGACCGAGGTGGTTGGCGTAGGTCAGCATCTTCTCGAAGATGAAGCGGGCCTCCTCGGCGCGGCCCCCCGGGCCAGCGCTTCCACCAGCCAGAACGTACACATATTGAACGTCCCCTCGCTCCCGGTCAGACCGTCGCCGGCTGCTCTGCCGATCTCGTAGCGGTGCACCAGGCTGTCGGAGACCAGCTCCGCCATGGTCCGATCCAGCGTCCCGCGCATGCGGGGGTCGGTCGGCGACAGGAAGAAGACGAGCGGCATGATCAGGTTGGATGCATCCACCGCGTTGGTGCCGAAGTGCTGCACGAAGGTCTGTCGTTCGGTGTCCCAGCCGCGCGTCATGATGGCCTCGTAGATGCGGTCGCGCTCCGCGGCCAGGTGGGTGCGGTCCAGCGGCAGGCTCCGCTTCTGCGCAAGGCGGATCGCCCGGTCCAGCGCCACCCAGTCCAGCATCTTGCGCAGGTGGCACCAGGAGTCATAGGCGATCGGCGTCCCATTGTGTGTACCGAAAACCTCATCCGAGTTGATGACGTAATGGAATCGCCTAAGCTGGCGGAATGATCGGGCTGCTCTGTTTCGTACTGGCCGTCTTGGCTTCGCCCCTCAAGTCGAAGAGCCGACTTGAAGCAGAGAATGCGGCGCTCAGACATCAGTTGATTGTCTTGAGGCGTAAGATGCGGGGTCGCGTCCGGCTCAGCAACGATGATCGCTGGTTCTTCATTCAGCTGTATCGCTGGTTTCAATCGATCTTGCAGGTCCTCACGATCATCCGGCCCGAGACGGTCGTGCGTTGGCACCGGGCCGGCTTTCGCGGCTACTGGCGTTGGAAGTCGCGCCCGATCGGAGGGCGACCGCCCATCGACACAGAGCTGCGCGCGTTGATCCGGCGGATCAGCGTCGACAATCCGCTGTCGGGCGCGCCACGCATCCACGGCGAACTGCTCAAGCTCGGGTTCGAGGTCGCGCAGTCCAGCGTCGCCAAGTACATGGTGAAGCGACGCGGGCCACCCAGCCAGGGATGGCGCACCTTCTTGGGTAATCACGCGCCGGACATTGCCGCCATGGACTTGTTCGTTGTTCCGACCATCGGTTTCGACCTGCTCTATGCATTTGTCATTGTTCGACTCGACCGCAGAGACCTCGTCTGGATCAACGTCACAGCAAATCCGACGGCGGAATGGGTTGCACGTCAAATCACGGAGGCATTTCCTTGGGATGAGGCTCCGCACTACCTCATCCGCGATCGCGACTGGATCTATGGCAGCGTCATCACGCGCCGATTGCGCGCCATGGGCATCCGGGACAAGCCTACCGCGCCAGCCTCGCCTTGGCAGAATGGGTTTGCCGAACGGCTGATCGGATCGATCCGGCGTGAGTGTTTGGACCACGTCATTGTTTTGGGCGAGGCGCATCTGCGTCGGGTTCTGCAATCCTACGCCGACTATTACAATAACGTCAGAACGCATCGATCCCTGGCCAAGGACGCGCCGATTTCTCGCCCGGTTCAGCGAACCGGTGCGATCAGTTCACGCCCCATCCTGGGCGGACTTCATCACCACTACGCCCGAGCTTAAGTTTTCGGTACACACAGCGCCTGGCGACATTTGGTATTCCCATCCAACAGCGCCGTCTCTCCGAGATCCCGCGACATGTTCTGCGCGTTAATTGCCAGCGCTGCGAACGAGTGGTCGAGATTCAGAAAGCAGACGCGGTCCGGCTCTTCGGTCAACATTCCGTTTGGAAAGACGTCGGACAGAAGCTCCTCGATCAAACGTGCCAGAATCGCAGCGGTCGCCACGAAGAGGACGGCTGCTGGCCTTCATTCGCAACGAATTGATGCTTCGCCTGCAGTGGCATTTGAGAACCTGTGATGGCTCCCAAGCATCATCCCACGCCCTTGTCAGGAGGCGACCGCAAGGCGCTCGCCAAGGAATTGGGGAAAGCTCGCGCGATGACCACAATTCTCGCCGCGCAGTCGGAGGCGACCCGCCACAAAGGCAACGCACTTATCCGTCAAGCGGACAAACTACTCTGCGAGAGCTGGAACGAACGGATGTGGGCCGACGGTGAGCCCATCGACCCGTCGCCGACCATCGATCAAGCGGTCAACGGCGGCTTCACTTGGCTTGAAATTGAATGCTCTCGCTGCAAGACCCGACGCGACGTCGATCTCGCCGCCCTTCCCCACCCGCCGACCACCTTCGTGCACGACCTGGCTAGACGAGCTTGCCGTCTTCATGGCGGCCCACATACATCGAGGCGATCTTCCGCGGGCTGGCCCCGAGCTTCTCGACGAACGCGATGATGGGGAACGTCTCTGTTTTCTTACACTTCAGCTTAATCCAGCTTTCTTGCCGCCCGGAACGGTAAGGAGCATCGACACGCTTCGCAACGAGACCTTCGAGCCCCATTTTACAGCCGTTGCGGAATATCTCGTCGCCGTCGGCCTCAATATGCTCGACAAAAATGAACGTCTCGGGCGCTTAGCTCAGCAACTCCTGCAAAAGCCGTTTGCGATGGGAATAGGCTGCGTTCCGCAGGTCGTACCCGTCCAGATACAACAGATCAAACGCATGATAACGAATCCGTGCTCTTCTGCGGCCCAAGCTCTCGGCGCAGTTGTTGGAAATCGGGAAGCCTTGGTTTCCGCAGGCCCCGTCTGCTGCCCGGTTCGCTCCCTCATAAAAAAGCGGCCCGCCGGGATGACCGGGCGGGGCCGCTTCGCGATCGAGTCGTTGCTCGATCAGTGCATGTGAACCAACAAATATTCGGCGCCGCCGATCACGATGACGGCGGGAACGGCCCATAGCAGCAATACAGGCATCGTTCGTCCTCCTTGTTTTCCGACCGGCCCGAACGAGGGCCGCCGGATTCAATCACTGTTCGGTGCAGACCTTGGTGGTCTTCACGGCGGATTCGGCTTCCGTCTTGGTCTTGTAGACGCCGTCGCCCACGACCGTCGTGGTGGTCGTCGTCGGCTTGGTGTCGACCACGGTGCACTTCTTGGTCGTGGCATCGCGCACGATGTAGAACTCGGCGGCGCTCGCAGCCTGCGCACCGAGGACGAAAGCGGCGAGAGCGCCGCAGACGATCAGCCTATTCATCTCAGTCTCCTCCATTCTGGCCCCAATTACGAACGGAGGCGCCAAGACAAAGTTCCGGTTATTCCCGGCCTCCTGTCGTTGCAGAGCTACGGCTCGGTTCTCGCGCTGCCGCAAAATCACGGGGGTGGAAAAGCACCTTCCGCAGCTTTTCCCGGATCGAAGCGGAACAAGCTATGGCGCCCCCTCTTGAGTTTGCCGGTCGACCATGTCCCAATGCGACCGCCTTGCGGAGACCTCGGTATGCGGTTCGATTGAACATGGCCATTAAATGCCGGGCGCTGGCCATCCTCGTTGCAGGGCTCCTCGCAAGCGCTCACGCTTTCGCGCAGGAGGACAAGAAGACCGACGAAGACAAGCCCGCCGATCCGGACACCGGCGAGAGCACCGTCGAGGAAAAGACCCTTCAACTTCTGCCGAACCCGTTCCAAAAATATGGGATCAAGTTCGCCGCGACCTACATCGGCGAGACGCTCGGAAATGTCTCCGGCGGGCTGAAGCAGAGAGCGATCTACGAAGGCCGGCTGAACCTCGCGGTCGATGTCGACCTGCAGAAGCTCGCCGGCGTCGACAAGCTGACCTTCCACGCCAACATGTTTCAGATTCACGGCGAGGGACTGTCGCGCAACTATCTCGACAATCTCTTCGTCATCAGCGGCATCGAAGCGTTACCGTCGACGCGGCTTTACGAAGCCTATTTCGAGAAGCAGTGGGGCGACAAAAAGGTCTCTCTGAAGTTCGGGCAGCTCGCCGCCGACAGCGAGTTCTTCAACACGAAATACACCGATGTCTTCACCAACGCCTCCATGGGTTGGCCGGCGATCACATCGCTCGACCTGCCCAGCGGCGGTCCGTCGCCGCCGTTGGCAGCAATGGGCACCCGGCTGCTGGTCAACATCACGGATCGGCTATCCGTCCTTGGAGGCATCTTCGACGGCAACCAGGCAGGTCCGGGGCCGGGCGACCCACAAGAACGCAACCGATATGGCGTCAACTTCCGGATCAACGATCCGCCTCTGCTGCTCGGGCAAATCCAATACGCCTGGAACAACAAGAAGGGCGATCCCAATCTGACGGGCCAGATCAAGTTCGGCGGTTGGCGTCACTTCGGGCCATTCTCCGATATTCAACTCGCCAGCAACGGCGTTTCGCTTGCGTCGTCGACCAGCAGCGGTACTCCCCTCGTGTTGGCAGGAGATATCGGAGGATGGGCAGTCTTCGAGCAGCAGATCTATCGCGTGCCCAAGAGCGATGACCGGGGAATTGGCGTGTTCGTTCGCGTCTCGGGTGCTCCCGCCGACCGCAATCTGATCGATCTCTATGCCGACGCCGGAATCGAATTCATCGGCCTTAGCGACAAACGGCCGGACGACAAGTTCGGCATCGCGGCTGGTTACGCGCACGTCTCGAAGCGGGCTCAGGCCCTCGACGCCGACTACCGCGCACTTTTCGGTCCGGCGTGGCCCGTGCGCAGCTTCGAAGGATTGTTGACGGCGGTGTATCAGTATCAGCTAAGGGACGGCTGGACTCTCCAGCCCAATTTCCAATACATCATTCATCCGGGCGGCGGAGCGACGGACCCAGCGGGCCCGATGCCGGGCCGAGCGCTCAAGAACGCGGCAGTCTTCGGCCTGCGCACGACGCTCAAATTCTAGGCGGATCCCGACCGTTTGAGCCGGAACACGGACGACATCGCCAGGCTGCTCGCGGCCTTAGCGCACGTTTCTGCCGACGACAGCCTCGCTCCGGAGCCGCTCGGAGCGTCCCAGATCAAGCCGTCCTGCCGGGACTACCGGGCAGCCGCGTCGCGGGACTCGCGTCCGCCGCCTCTGGGCTCGCTGGTTATCTCCGCCGCAACCATCTTCGCGCGCTCCTTGCAACGGGTACGCAACTCCTCAAGCTCGTCGGCCGAGAGATGAGGCGCTAAAGGCTTATTCATCCGTAGGCAACCAGTTCCAGTGAGGAACGTTCCTCAGGCTCTCTAGCAGGAGGTCGTCCCCGTCGGAGTTCAGCGTGCCAAGTCGGAACCTGCTGCGCCGTCATGAGCTACTTAGCTGGGCTGGGGAAAAAATCTTCTTCGCCCATTCCATATCTGGGGCCCAGCCGCGCGGGTTCGACCGCATGAGCGCCAGCGAGCTTGTCCGGCGCGATCAGTTAGATCGCCCAATCGCTTTGCTCAACGGGATCCCGGACCGGGTGAGCGCCGGCAGGTGCAGCCAGTTGATGTGCGCATGAACGCATCGAAGTCGCGGGCGCGACGCGAGACCACTTCGATCAAGTTCGATCAAGAGTATGCAGGCCGCGTTCGGGTCGACGCGCGGGCGCCCGAGGCGCAGGGCGCGCGGCCACAGCGCATGCAATTCTCCGCGCGTCCTGGAATCGCCGCTCGCGAACAGGGTCACCTCATGCCTGAGATTGACCAGCTCGTCGACCAGCCAGGCCACGAGCCTTCCGTGCCGCCGTAAAGTTGGGCGATCCGCATCGGTCTCCGGCCTCAGCTCTCCGCGACGCTGCGCGAGGTGGTGCATACCAGCGGAAGGCCGGCGACAATCGCGATCAGGACCGTTCCGACCGATACTCGGCATGTCCGTGCGCTCGCCCGCAACGCGCGAAAACCGTTCTCATGTGGCCTCGCAACCGATCGCGACAACGGTGACGCGGCGGCTTCGTTCCTGTGCGCGACGTGCGTGTCGGACCGCCTCGCTAGGCGACCGGCACCCCATAGTAGTCGTCGACCGAGCGCCTCGTTTGCGCGTCCCAACCCCAACTGCTCTCGTCAGCGTATTTTGGGGCGCCGCGGAGCTGATCCTGGGTGACGCCGGTGACATATCCGCCGAGGTTCGTGTCGTACTTCAGCGTTTGCCACGGCAGCGGGTAGTGATCGTCCCCGATGCCGAACAGGCCGCCGAAGCTGAGCACCGCGTAGGACACCTTGCCACCGACCTTGTCGATCATGACGCGCTCGATGTGCCCGACTTTCTGCCCGTCGGACCCGTACACGTTCGTGCCTTCGACCTTATCGCTTCCGATGAGACTGACGGTCTCCCGATCTTCCACGGCCATGTCGACCTCCTGGAGGTTGCTGTCTTCGGAGTCAACGGAAGCGACAGCGCATCCGTTCCTGAAGCGCGACAAGGTGATCCCGCGCCGCCATTGCACGGCTCGCACCGCGGGAGGACGGTGTTGTGCTGCGCTACTGTGATCTTTGTCTAAGCCCTTGAACGCTGGTTGTCCTCTGTGGCGCCAGAAACTCCCCTGGCGATGGCCTAACCCTGCCCCGGTCTGCGCAGCGGCACCTCCTCTGATGCATCGCGCGACCGACCGCGAGCGCTGACCGCATCTTAGAAGCAGCGTTTGCCTCCCGAGAGACTTCCGATGCTTAGACACCCCTTGCGAAAATCCGATTTCCTTTCGGAGAAGTCAGGGATTTGAATTGAGGTACAGGTGGCGCCCACGTGCCTACGCCCGCTCGCCCGCGACGGCCCCGTTGGCTGCCCGTTCGTTCGAATTCACCAAAAACTTGGCTCAAAGAGCTCGGCTGCGGAGCAACTCTCGGTTTGGCGAAAACCTGTTGGCGACTTTTAATGCGCTGGGCTCGTCCGTCTCCAAGGCAACCTTTTGGGCAAGAATGACATCCCCCGCCGGCAGGCGGCCAAGCGGCATGAAACACAAACCGGTCTTTAGACGGCCCGCATCGTCGATCTCATAAACGTTCGGCGGAATTGTACCATAATAGATGCGGTATCGTTTTCCGCTGTCGCAACCGACAACCTCGAAACAGCCTGAGTCATCGAATTGCTCTCGTTGGTCTGGCGATAGCCGGTCCCGCATAAGCCGCAAGCCCCGCGCTTCGCTCGTATCTTCGGCTAGAACTTTCCGGTACAGTTTGCGCAGAGACTTGATGCGCGACCAAGCCTCCACTGGAGGGGACACGTGAAACAGCCCGATCCTCTTTGCGTGCGACTGGTTGAACATCCGGATCGCCTCGGCTGTGGGCTTCAACAAGACCTCGCAGCCCTTCCGTTCGAAATAGGCTTCGGCCTCCGGTGATAGGTGGACGACGTTGCCCATCTGACCCGAGCCAATGACGACCTGGTCGCATCCTTTCTCAAAGAGAAATTTCGCCTCGACCTTTGAAAGTACGTGCGAGGTACCATAAAACTTCTTTGATAACTTCTTTTTCCGCTTCACAACCTTGCCGGAAAGGCGAATGACCACGTCGTGCTCATACGTCTTTCCATTAATCGTAATCGCGCCAAATCTGGTGCTCTCAATCCTCATCGCGACCTCCTTCTAATCGGCTCCTCCCCCAACGCGCAGCGGTGAGGCGCCATAAAGTCTTTCCTCGAACCAAGTTTATGAAGCTTCTGACTACGTCCGCAACGGCCCTTGGATCGCGGTAGGGATGCCCGTTGCTGGGCACACCCCGCACAGACCCGGACAAGCCCGATTCGCGCATCCGGCTCTTACCTCGAGTGTTTCATGGCGAAGCCGCTGGTCGGGCCAGGGATGAAGGATGCGCGGCGCGGGAAGCCAGCTGGCGACCAGCTTCGTCATCCGGTCCCAGGTAAAGCCGTCTTTCTGGCCGCGCCGCCGAAGCGTGCGGCGCCAGACGTCGGCCACGTAATGCCCGAACGCTGAGGGCGCCCGACTATTTGTGGGCACGGCATAATAGGCGAAGTGGCCTGTAACGACTTGCCTCAACCAGTGTCCCTGAGACGGGATAGACTGGTGCATTCTTTGCCGCAGCTCCGCCTTGATTTCCCGCAGCTTCGCCCGCATGCGGTCGCGCCGGGTCTTCCGCTGTAATTGGAAGGCGCCCCGTCGAGATTTGCCGCAGATGAAGGTGAAGTCCAAGAACGCGAAGGTCTCCGGTCTACCGACGCCGCGCTTCTTGCGCTCGGCTGACGCGTGGTGGCCGAACTCAATCAAGCGGGTCTTGCCCGATGGAGCGACAGCAAGAATGCCCCGATCCTCAAAATTGCGCGCCAGTCCTGCCAGGTCCCCCGTCGACTCCCGCGGCTGTGTCGGCTGGCCCAGCTCGACGTCGCGATATGCGCCCACGATCTGCATGCGGCGCATTGTCGACCGCGGCATGCGAATGCGGTGGGTGTTCTGGCCGACGAAGTTCGCGAGCCGCTGAACGTTTTCCACAAACAACGCCCGCCATTCGGCCGGGTCAATCGACAGGGTCGCTGGTTTGTCAGTCATGCTGCCTCTTCCTCACTGGAATTGATGCGTGGGCACCCCAACCAGGTTGGCGGCCCCAGTGGCGAACTGGGGCCGTTTGAGCCAGCACATTTGCCCGCTCGACCTGAATGCGACTCGTGGACGGCTCGGAATTTGGAATGGAAAAGCAGCTGCCTGTGTTAGCTGGACGAAGCAGTAATCTCGCAAGCGTAGGAACATCGTTGAAAAGAGGAGGTTACGGACCCAAGTTCTTTTTTAGAAGGCACTCCAAATGGCCTATTCCCCGGAAGTGGGTCGTCCAAGCGACCACCGAAATCCTCCCCAGGCGAGTGCAGTCGCTCCCGCCGACGAGGTCCGCACCATCATGCTGAATGAGATCTCTTGGGGCGCCGTCTTCGCCGGTGCCACGATTGCTCTTGTAGTGCAGATAATCCTGAATATGGTTGGCGTCGGCGTAGGCCTATCGACCATCGACGTCGCGGCCGGAGATACGCCGAGCGCCGGGTCACTTTCCATCGCGGCCGGTATCTGGTGGGTTCTATCCGGAATAATTGCGGCTGCAGTTGGAGGCTACATCGCTGGGCGGCTTTCAGGAAAGGCATCGCGATCGACAACTGCCTATCACGGGCTTATTGCATGGGCGGTTTCGACCCTCGTTGTCGTGTACCTGCTCTCATCGGCCGCCTCGGGTCTGATCGGCGGCGCCCTGAGCACGGCATCGTCGGCACTCGGAGGAGCTGGCAAAGCGGTCGGCGGGTCCGTTCAAACTGCGGTCCAGACCGCGGCGCCTTCCTTGAACAACGTGAGCGATCCCATGGCGACCATCGAGAACAAGGTTCGCAGCGCCTCGGGCGGCCAGGATCCCGCAGCGCTCCGAGAAGCCGCAGCAACAGCCGTTCGTGCGGCGCTGTCGGGAGACCCCGCACAACAGGCCGCTGCGACGGATAAGGCTGCTGATGCTCTGGCCAAGGCGCAGAATATTTCTCGCGATGAGGCGAAGGCTCAGGTTGCACAGTACCAACAGCAATACCGAGAAGCGATTGCCAAAGCCAAAATACAAGCAAAGCAGGCGGCGGATACAACAGCCAAGACGGTGTCGCGCGGTGCTCTGTTCGGTGCTTTGGCTCTTCTGCTTGGTGCTCTGGCCGCGTTTTTTGCAGGCCAAGTTAGTGCAGTAACGCCGACAGTGACGCGTGGATCAGCTCGGTCATTGACTTGAACTGGAATGTTTGCCGCTCCGCGCGTTAAAAGTCGGGAGCGGAGTATTTAGAAGGATCGCTGCATATGCGAGCAACTGTTTTGATCATAGTCACCCTGGCAAGCGGCGCGGCGCTGCCTGCCTCGGCGCAACAGCAAACCGTGCCGAACCCCCAGATGCAGGAGGAGGCGGACAAGGGCGCTAAGACACGGCAATCGGGTGAGTCAGGTTACGTCGGCGAGCAGGAAAAGCCGGGAGGCTCTGCCCATGCTCCTGGACGATCTGGCGAAAGCAAAGCGCCTCCCACCACGAACGGGGGAACGGGCGGCACTGCGAGCGAAAGACCCCCTAAGTAAAGGTGGGCAAAGACACCTGCGTTTGGTCAGACGTCGTAGAGCGCATTTGGCTCCGGCGGAGCTCCATCGCGTGGCCTTACTGCTCGGGACGACGACGAAGCTTCCTGATAATTTCCCGTAGATCGTCCGCGTACTCTTTGATGGCGCGCCTCATCCAAGCGCGACGGCTTGGGCTCCGGCGCTTCCTGATCCGGTCGAAGCTCTTCTGGAGGCTGCTTCATGGCCTGACGGTCGGAGAAATCAAGTTGCGCCTTTTGATCCAGATCAAGGTAGCCGGTGTCTGCCAGGCCAGGCATCGTAGAGCGGCTTTTACTTCGAGCGTTCCGCAGCGGCGGGCACTCTTCCGCGACGATATGTGACAGCTTCGTCCATCGTCTCTCATCTCCATCACTCGCGCGGCAAAGTCGTTGGAGCGAGGAACGTTTGCTTGCATTTGTGGTTGCGGGGCAAATGGGGCCTCCGCTTCGGAGTCTTGCGATGACCAATTTCGATGACGTCCTCGTCCAATGTCCGCGCTGTAGCGCCTGGCCAATGGTCGTGACCGGCTCGCAGGGGCCATGGACCAGTTCTGGCCTGACCTATAGATGCCCGCGTTGCCATGCTGAACGGAACTCGTCTCCAGACGACAGCCGGGTCCGGACCATAACTCCGCCGGAGTCGAAGCCCGTTCACCCGTGAGCCCGGTTGGACGTTCGCCGTCAATACGCATGTAATCTCGTGGCCGGTATAACGATGGCGCCACTTCCGAATACGTATCGGCCGAACTTCCGGCATCACCTGAAGGTTCACTCCTTTCGCATCTTCACGGTCATCGTCGCATGGCTGCTCATTGTCGCAGCCTTCTATGAGAAGCCAGAGTTGCTCACCAGCGCCCAACGCTTCCTGCAACGTGGCATAGAAGCCATCGGCGACGCGATCCCGCCGCCGTGGGGACCACGGATTGAGTTCGTCTTCCGAGAGATCGGCGGTTTGATCTGGCTTCAGATCACGATGTTTGTGCTTGTACTTCGAGTGGTGCTGTCGATTATCGCTGCGATGTGGCGATTTGGATTACGCCGAGAGCGCGGCCTCTAATCTCGGGAAATGCAGCAGCTGTCGCAAGTGGAGCTCACGCGTTGGTCGCGACCATAGTCCTTCCCGCCGGGCGAGCGGGTCGCCTGTCCAGGAGATGGGGGACTGTTTCTTGCGGCGGCCGCGGCCCGCCCAACGTACCGCGCTTCGAGGAGGCGAAGTCCGCCCCTCCAACTCATATTCTGAAGTCGTCCATCCGCCGCGTGATTCCAACTGTTTGCCAGCCAGCGCGGGCACTTGCCCCGACCGGCAGGGGTCCCAGCCGGATCATCGGAGTTCGATATTTGGGAGCGACTCGGGGATACGGTCGCCGCGGAAATAGGCCGTTTTGTTCGATTCAATCTGACGCACGATCCGTCGTCCAACATGCCTGTCGTGAGGCATCAGCCGAATCCACAATCTGGGGGACAGGCCTCCTACGCAGCCATTGGCCATTTTCTTCGAGATGGGGCAAACGGGCCCGAGCACCGCCCTCTCCTCGAGTTGATCGGCGCGTTGATCCAAATTAATCGCACGCCGCTGCCAGTCGACTGATGCACGACAATCAGGCCGACCACTTCTCTTGTTCGCGGCGGGCTTCGTCCTCATTGAGGCGCTCGGCCACGTCATCAGCGATAGGTGAATCTTTAGTGTCCGCGATCGGCGTGCCGTCCTGCTTCTTCATCTTTTTGCCTTCGGCACCCACCGGAAAATCATTGGGCTTTAGCGGCTTCTTTGAAGTCGATATCGTGTCTTCCTCCTTCTGCGGCGACACAATAACACCCGCTCTACAAACGACCTAGCGAGGGCAGCCACGGGAATGCACCCTGCTGCTTCCCGGAACGAGTTTAGACCAGGCGTCATCAGTTCCCGCCCATATCAGCTTGGAGTATTTGCGCCGATGGCACGAAACGAGGAATCTCCACTGAATCGCCGATGATCGGCGGATTTATCTGGCGATCGCTCTCGCCGCAGACCGAAGCCAACCTCGTCGCAAGTCGGGAGGCACACAGCATATGGCCTCAGCTCCGAGCAGGAGCCGAGGCTAGACGCTAGGCCGGAACTACTTCTTCATGACTCCTCCTGGCGATGCGGCATCGCCCTTACGATCGGGAGCCCCGGCCGGGCCGGCCCCCTGGGTGCTCGGCTCTTTGGCGGATGGAGCCGAGCTTTGCGCGGCGGGTCCGGTCCCGCTGTTCTTCATGTTCGCGCCGCCACCGGTCGTCGAGCCACTCATGGATTCTCCCGTGGTGGTTTTGCTCGCAGCCGGCCCGCCAGCTTGCGAGCTACCACCGGCGCTGCTGCCGGATTGAGCCATCGCCACGGTGGACGACAATGCAAATATTGCGGCTAAGCTGATCGTCTTGATCTTCATCGTTTCCTCACAGAGCTGCTGCACCCGCTGCGCCAACCGACACCACGATGATCCGTTCCTCTCGCCAATTGCAGTTGGCACGAAAGATCGCACCTCCAATTGAACAGCCTTTCCTTGTGGAGCTATTGAGCAACGTTCCAGCGTAGAAAGCCGGCGGCGATCGGCGCCAAAGCGCCATGTTCGGGATTTATCGACCCGCAACTTGCAGTCCCGGTCGATCGAGTCCCTGCCGAAACACGCTGGATCCATTAGCTCAAATTCGACGGTTATCGCGTACAATTGCACCTCAGCCTTGACGACGCGTCCTTCCCACGTAGATCTTTCCATATCACTCATTGTCCGGCGCGATTGCGCCGCTCGTTGTTGGTCAGCAAGTGCTCTTGCTCGCTGGTCAATCGCCGAGACCGATCACTTGAAGGCGACGAGCGCTGCGCGCGACTGGAGCGACGGTTGGGCGTTTCACCCTCCGGCGTTCCGCCGCTGCTCAGGAATTCGACCACGATGATCGAAGGACGATCGTTAGTGCTGGCGCGGCCGGCTGAGCCTTTGCGTCGCTGCGGTCATGTTATTGCCGGTGACCAATGCCGTGACCGGCGGCGCCTGCACCGTCGGAAGGCCGGTCGCGGAGCCCTGCACGTGGAGATATTCGCGGCATTGATGAGATTGACGTTGCCAGACACGCGAATGCCGGCTTCGCCCGCATCAATGATCCCGAGCGGCGCGATCAGGTCGATATCGCCCGGCGGTGCCTCGGGAATCGCGTTCAGGGCGGTGATACCCGCGCCCGAGCTCGGCACGTTCGGCGACAGCGTCACGGCCGGAGATGGACCCAGCCGTGACAACACAAAAGCCCCAGCAGCAAAAGCTGGCGACGCGCTGCTTTAGTATACCAAACAGACCTTCAGAAGCTGACCCTGATCTGCGCTGATCCGCCGATGCGGTTGGCGTTGGCGGAAAGTTCTCCGTCGAGGTTGAGGCCGAGCGTGACGCATTCGCTGAGGCGGGCACTGGTGCCGGCGGCGATAAGCGCGCTGTTGCGATCGGCTGCCGCGCCCGTGGCCCTGAAGGCGGCGGAGGACAGCCCCACCAGGCTCGCCGTTAGGTCGCTCTCGCGCTGGAAGTGATGTGCCCAGGCCGCGCGGACATAGCCGGTGGCGGGAACGCCGCCGAAGAGGCCGTCGGCGTCGAGCTGTAGGCCGAACTCGCTGCGCGAGGTGGTCTCGCTACGCCTGCTCAAGGCGAGCGCCCCCGCGCTGGCACCCGCCCAGTTCGCCTCGACGACCGCCGGATTGCGGACGTGCGTCGCCTGCAGTGCGGCCAGGGGCGAGAGGCTGAGTCCGTTCCAGGTGACGGCGGCCGCGCTCGCCTGCAGCCGACCGCTCCAGGCCGTGGTCTCGTAGGATGAGGACAGGCTCGAGCCCAGCGCCGGGATGCTGCGGCTGCCGTCGTTTTCGAGCCTTGCGTACCCCGCTGCGGCGCCGAGCCTGACCGGGCCGAGTTGGGTCATGCCGTAGAGTCCGGCCTGGAAGACATCGGCATCGACCTTGCCGACGAGCCCGGACAGCGAGGCGCGGGCCTTGCCGCCGGCGACGGCGAGGCCGGCGATCGTGCCCGGCGTCAGTCGCATATCGATGCCGGTGGCGAGATGGGTATCGTCGATGGTGCGTCGGGCCGAACCGATCGCGGCGTCGCCGTCGGTGCGGCCATGCGAACCGAAGGCCGAGCCCCAGACCGAATAACCGGACGCATCGAGCTGCGACGCGACGCCCGTTTTCTCGTTGCCTTTGTGGACCAGCCCGGACAGGGTCGCAGATCCCGTGCCTGCTGCACTGGCACCAAGTCGCCCTGCCGCCATCGGATCGAGCATCGCGCGTAGGAATTGGTCGGCTGCTACCTTGGCCATAGCCGGGGCGGCGGTGTGTATCTCTCCGGAAAGCTGGTTGATCGCAGCTGGGATCACCGCAGCCGGCAGGTTGTAGATCGCGAACAGCAGGGAGGGATCGCCCCCAGCCGCGACGGCCGTGTCGATCGCCGTTGCCACCGAATAGGCATTGGCTGGCGCGACGCCCGCGGGATTGAGAGCACCAACGGTCGGCGCCAGCTGCTGGGGCGTGAGCGTCAGTTGGACGTCGGTCGGAGTATAGTCCATCGCCATCGCGACTCCGACGCCGAACGTGCCGGTCACATCGACGGGGCTGAACGTGCCGGTGCGGCCGCCAGCCGCCGAAAGCAGCGTATAGGGCGTGTTGAAAACATAGGGGCCGCCGAGCGGAATGATCTTGAGCGTGCCGGCGAGCGCGGCCGTGCCGGTGACGTTGATCCGATCCGAGACCGCGCCCTGTATCTCCGCCTCGTAAACTGAGCCTGCACCGAGCGTCAGATTGCCGTTCACGGTCAACGTTCCCGGCGAATTGCCTGGAGCCAGGATGCCGCCATTGACGACTGTCGTAGGGAGCGCGCCGGAGCCGCCAAGCCGTGCCCCCGCTGCCACCGTCACGCCTGACGACGACGCGATCGACCCGTTCACGACCAGCTTCCCCTCATTGACGAGGGTCGAGCCGGTATAGGCGCTATTGCCTTCCAATGTCAGGGTGCCCGAAGTCTCCTTGACCAGAGACAGACGGCCAACCCCATCCTCCAGATATCCCTTGAAAGAGCCGGACCCCACACTGAGCGTTGCGGAACCGGCTACATTGTTGCTGATACGGCCTGCGCTCCCCTGCAGATAAGGCAACCGCAAGTCGAACCCGCCGACATTCAGTGTTCCGCCGGCCATGGTCAGGCCGCCCGTGCCGAGCGCATCTGCGGCCGCTAGCGTGACCGAACCGTCTGCGATAGTCGTGCCGCCCGAATAGGAGTTCGCCGCGCTCAACAGCAGCGATCCCGGGCCCGCCTTGGTGAGCGCGCCGGTCCCGCTGATCACGCCGGATTGCAGCAATGTGTGGGTCGAATCCGCGACATCGATCGTGCCGCCTCCCGGACCCAGAGTGATCGTGCGGGCAAGAACCGGAAATCCCGTTCCGGTCACGCGGAGGGCTCCACCGTCGAAGCTCAGGCCCGCGGCACCGGCGCCCAGACTGCCATTCGATGCAACCGACAATGTACCGCCGTTAATGGACCATGGCGTGGCATTCGAGGTGGTGCCAATCAGGGTCCAGGTTGCGGCCCCCAGCTTTTCGAACGACGCGAAGCCGCGATATTGCCCGGATGCGCCGACCTCCGAGATGTCGAATGAAGCGTCATTCGTCCCGCCAAGGGCGAGCGTTCCGCTGGCGCCCGCACCGGTATCGACCACAACATTGCCGGTGATCGCGGAATAGGTCCCGCGAGCATTCGCGGCTTGCAGTTCAAGCCGGTTCACACCGCCGCTGAACAATATCGCATTGGCTCGCGGGCCGGCGCCCCCATCCGCCAAACCGCCACTGATCGACCCGGCATTGGTGACCGACAGATCCGAACCTGAAATGCCGATCCCGCCCAAGCCAGCGGCGCCCGTCGTCGTAGTGTTATAGATGGATCCGCCTGCACCGCCGTTGCCGCCCAAAATAGTCCCGCTGTTGAAGATGGTGTTGCCCGATCCGTGGATGGCATCTCCACCCGCCCCTCCGGAACTGGCGGGCGCGTCGTATGAGCTGCCGCCTCTTCCGCCCGCACCGCCAATGATCGTGCCGGCCGAATTGATGACCTGGCCGGAGCCCAGCACCCCGGCTCCCCCTGCTCCTCCATCCCCTCCGGCGATCGTGGACCCCTGTAGAGCCCCTCCCCAACCACCGCCGATCCCTCCCGCTCCACCCGCGAGGGTGCCAGACAACAGATCGAGACGAGAGCCCGCGGCGGTGAAGCCGACGCCTGCGCCTCCGCCGCCTCCAAACCCGCCGCCGATATTCGTAACTGCGTTGAGAGAGGCCGGACCATACCCATTACCGCCGGCCCCGCCGCTGATTGCACCCGATGTTCTGACATCGACCACGATCGCGCCTGCTCCGGTGGCGAGAATGCCGTAACCGCCGGCGCCGCCACCGCCACCGCCACCCTCTAATGCCAATCCGCCGCGGCCACCGACACCTCCGGCGAAGGAGCTGTTGACATTCACAGGCCCGCCGGCAGCGACCAGGCCGCTTCCGCCGCCGCCACCGCCGCTGCCGCTCTGGCCCGGGCCCGCGGAACCGTTGCCGTCTCCCCCTTTGCCACCGTTGCTGAAGTGCCCGTCCACGCCAGCTGCACCGCCGGCTGAGCCGGAGGATGAGATGCCGCCAGCTTGACCGGCCCCGCCTCCTCCTCCGCCGCCGCCTCCGGTGCCGCCGCTGCCTGGACTTCCAGCCATAAAGGGCCCGCCGCCTGCACCGCCCGGCTGGGCGCCGCTGCCAAATCCGCCATTGCCTCCGGACTGGGCAGCAGCAAGGTGAGGCGCAAATAGGACAAGGATAACAACGGCGTGAGCAATTCCGCGCAGCTGCGAACGTCGCACGTTCCTTGTAATGAAACGGGAGCTCTGCACGAACCGAGATTTGTCAACGATCTTCATCGGGCACCATTTTTACCCGGCGCCAGACGAGGAGGCGGTCATGTTGATTAAGTCAACGTTCATGGGGCCTAGTGAAGGTCGGGAGCATAGAAAAGCGTGAGGAGTACGACCCGCGTAAACCGAGGGAAGCCGCGTAGGATTAACCGCTTCTCGTACAGATGCCGGAAACGGCGAAGTCCAAACTTTGCAGGTATCTCACGATGAACAACGGTTTCGAGCCAGCTTGTAACTCCGGGCGCCTTCATCCCGTGGTGGCTGCTTATGCGGAATGGCCGGTTTGGCGCCGAGCGGGAGACCTGCTCCGCTTGGCATCATTCCGCCCCGCTTTGCATGCCCACTGCAAGGCGATGATGCAGCCGCCGGAGAGCGCTTGGCCGGCGGATAAGTTCTTCGGGCAGAAGCTGCGCTATCTCGTTTCCTATGCCTTGATCGGTCAAGATGCCCGTTGGCGGAGGAGCGGAGGAGAGCTGCCGACGCTCTCCTCACTTCAACGGGCGGCGCATGCGAGCGCCCGGCAGGTATCTAATCTCGTCGCATCGTTGAAGTTGGGCGGGTATGTCGTCGCAATCCGCTCTTCTGACGATCGGCGCGTTGTGCGGCTGCAGCCTACGATGACGCTAAGCCTGGAAATTGCTCGCTCCCCACTGGCGTTTCTGGAAGCCTCCGAGCTCATTGATCCCCCGCCAAGACCACTCGCCACACAACTGCGCGCCGAAGGCGACACGCTGGGCGACTGGCTCGGCTATTCCTACGATCTGTTCGTCCAGCAAGACCTCTACTTTACGCCTTTCGTGAACATTGTTCGGCTGACTGAACAGGATTGCGGCTACCCGGTTCTCTCGGCCGTGCTGAGTGCGCATTATGGCGGCGGCATCAGTAAGGCTGAACCTGTGCTACTTTCCTACGGCGCACTGGCAGAGCGCTTCCGTCTCTCACGCCAGCATATCGGCAATATCTTCAATGAGGCTGAGAGACGCGGCTGCTTTGCAGTTGATCCCGGCGGCCGCACAGTGACGGTCATGCCCGACTTTCTGTGGGAGTTCGAAACCTGGGCCGCAGGTCAGATCGCCTTGTATCGCTTAATCGCAGAGCAAGTCAGCCAAGATCGATACGGTCAGGAGATTGATGCTTTACACCGTAGTGCGCCACAAGCTGACCTTGGCGCGTTGCCCGGAAGCGGACGCTAGAGCGTTTCATGGCTAAGCTGAATCGATAGGGATTCCCCTGAAGGCGGTTTGTGATTCAAGATGCTGGCTGGGCTGGAGGCCAGCATCTGATGAGCCGACCTCTTTCCAACGATCTTCGTGAGCGTGTTGTCGCAACGCCATCGGCGACTGGTTCGGTGGCGCCTGGCAAGATGGGCGGACACCGCAAGCCGGTGCTGGAACCTCATCGCGCGTTCATCAAGGAACGGATCAGCCAGACGCCGCATCTGACGCTGCACAAGCTGAAGGACGAACTGGCCGCGCGTGGGATCAAGGTCTCGCACAATGCGGTCCGGATTTTCTACGGCGCGAAGGGCTGCGGTTCAAAAAAACACTATTCGCCCTTGAGCAGGCCAGCTCCGACGTTGCACGACGCGTCACCGTTGGCGGTCCTGGCAGGCCGGCCTGGATCCCAAGCGTCTCGTCTTCATCGACGAGACCTGGATCAAGACCAGCATGGCTCCGCTACGCGTTGGGGACCAAAGGGCAAGCGGGTGCCGGGGTCTGCCCCGCGCGGGCATTGGCAGACGCTGACCTTTCTCGGCGCTTTGTGCTGTGACGGCCTCATCGCCCCTTGCGTCTTCGATGGGCCGATCAACGGTGAGTGCTTCCAAGCCTATGTCGAACAGCAGCTCGTTTCAGTTCTCAGGCCCGGCGACATCGTTATCATGGATCATCTCGGCAGCCACAAGTCGGCTGCTCTGCGTCGCCTCATCCGCGGGCACGGTGCCAGGCTGTGGTATCTGCCACCTTACTCACCCGACCTTAATCCGATCGACCAGCCCTTCGCCAAGGTCAAGCACTGGATGCGCATCGCGCAGAAGCGCACCCTCGAAGATACTTGGCGACACCTCGGCAATCTCGTCGCAACAATCCAACCTCGCGAATGCAGCAACTACTTCGCAAACGCCGGATATGCTTCCGTCAAAATGTGAAACGCTCTAGAGAGCTGCGCCCATACCCACGTACGCGCCATGTGGATGCAACCTCGCCCTCCGCATCCATGCGACCAATGGGCCAAACAGATGCTAGCGTCGTGGACATGCCGGCCGCCGACTCCGCAGCGATTCCGCCGGCACGCACGACGGAACGAAGCTGGAAGTGCGGGTTGCAACCCCACAGCATTAGACAGGTTTGTCAGCACAATCGGCCCCAGCAGCAATCCGGCTGCCGGGCTCGATTTCAATCGGACGCTATTTGGCGGGTGGCCGCAGCGGGCTATCCGCCCACTTCCGGGCGGCGGGGTCGTGCAGCGGATCATCCTTGCAGGCAAGGCAAACATAACGCGACCGCCCATCGGCGACATCGACGGGAATGGCCGTCATCGCCTTTCCGCGCGACGGGCACAGCTTGCGGCTCGAACTTTGCGCAGGAATCGATATTTCCTGCCGAGCCCAGGTTAGTTTCATGCAGCCCGCCGACACAAGCGGTGCGCGCCGAAATCTGTCCGGATGGTGCCGCTCGCTTGACGCGTAGCGCCTCAAGATTGAAATTAAGCCTTCAGTGAAGTTGCGGGGGTGGCGTCGTGGAAGATTTCTACAGGGGCTTCGCGCAGCGGGCTCGCGATTTGGCCGAGAAGGCGGACCCGTTCACCAGGCGGCGGCTGCTCGATCTGGCACAACGATACGACCTGAAGAGCAGACCAGGATCCGGAGGCGACCCGCTCCCGCGTGCGACGCCGGCGGCCCTTTTTTTCCGGGTCCGGCCAAGCTTAACGAATCCATCCCGGCGGACCTAGTCGAGCGCGGTCCGGTCGTTGGTTTTCCGTGTCTTCGTAGACCGGGGCGACTGTTCACTGACTGCCGCTGGTCGGTCCAGACGCCACCTCTCTAGTATCTGCTGCGAAGCTATTGTGGCATTCGACGGCGTCCGGATCCGCGGTCAACGACTGCAAGTCGGTGGCACGAAGTTGGGCGCATCGAGCAAGCTTGCCCAAGAACGGCTATCGAAGATCGAGCCGTCATTGAGACCTAGTTCACACGGCTCCGCGTTCCGGTCCTCTATGGTCCTGTCCCGCGTTCTTTGGAGGAAACAGATGATAGCCACCTTGTCGAGGGCGCTCTCGCGCGGCGCCCGTGCAGAAACCGACGTCGAGGACCTGAAGACCGTCGCGATCTTCTCCGGCGCCGGTCTGCTGCTGTCCCTTGTGGCGGCCATGGCCTTCAGCCTCGCGCTTGGCCCGGCGCCGTTCTGAAGGAAGACAGCCCGACGAAGTTGCGGCCTACTCGCGCGCACGATGTAGACACTTCCTCCGGCGTCTCCTCGTGTTTTTGCCAGCGGACTTCCTCCGCCCGAGCTCGCTCCTCGAGCGCAGTACGCTCCGTTTCGGTCCCCCACTTTCTCGTCATCCTCGCGCTAGGCGTTGTTCCTTTAGCGCCGCGTTGCGCGCGAGCCTTCTCATCGATCTTGCTCGGCCCGTTGGCAGCGTTGCCCTGCCGCCCCTCGCGGGCCCGATCGGTCGGTCGGCAGCGCGGCGTGCTCGGTAAAACGGCCGCTTCATCCGACCGGCCGCTGTCGCATGGCGCCCGGGGTGCGCAATGGCCGCACTGACGATCTCGGGGTCGCCAGTCTCCTGCGCGGCACCCTGATGAGGATTTGCCGCCGCAGCCAAGGCCCCATCAAATTCGACCTCAACCGCAAGCGAACCACGTACGCGTCAGCCCGAGCCGGTGGCGCACAGAGACGCTTACCCATCCGTCAGGCCGTTCGTTTTTCATGGAGCCGGGAGTTGATCTGCGACATCAGGATCGGCCCAAGAGAAAATTCCCCGACCTCCGCTTTCCGCGTCAGCCCACGCAAGTAACCGCCAGCGGATCTGATCGTGGTGCCGCGTTGCAGAATGCAGGCGACGACGACCGCCGCTTGCATTTCACCCAGGACGGTTTGCGCCTCCTCCCAGGCGCTCGGGCTGATCCCCAGCATCGATCGCACAACCGCCGCCGTGGCGAGGAAATCGCGCCAGTTCGAAATCCCACCCTTCGCATAATCGACGATGTCCGGACATGCACTCAGGACCATTCCCAACGGATACGAACTTTCGGCGACTCGCGATGGTTGAGGTCTTGGCTCAGCTCCCGCCGCCCTGCCTTTTGGAAGGCAAGGTTCAAGATCAGTGAGGGCTTCGGTATTTGAATTCTGTATGTGGCGCTCAGAATGGGACTCATTGGCGCTCGGATTCTTGGATTTGATGTGTGTTTCCAGAAGATTGAGCACGTCGTCAGCCAGTTGCGACAGCTCGTCAGCGATCGGCTCGAGCTCCTGGCGCGTCGCGGTGCGCGGAATCTGAGCGACCATTGCGCGGAAGGCGGCATGCACCTCCTGCCAATCGGCAGGCCCCTGCCCTGCCCTTCGCGTCGGGACGCCTTCCTCGATGCCGGTTGCAATCATCTTCGCGATGTCGCGCCGGCACAGCGTGATCCGTTCACGCACCAGCTTGAGTGCACGGGCTTCCGCTTCGATATCGGCCGCCAGGCCCTCAAACTCCTCTGACCGTACTACGAGCGGTGAAAGATCGAAGCCGAAGGCGAGCTCGATTTCGCCAGCATTGTCCTTCCGCGCATACCGCTTGCCATTCGGACTGTCGCGCCTGACGATCAGCCCCGCGTCGACCAGTACGGCCAGGTGACGCCTCAGCGTCGATGCCGGCATACCGTGCGCTCGCCGACTGAGCTGATGGTTCGACGGGAAGACGATCAGTTCATCCTCTCCTGTGAGCGCCGTCTCAGGATGGAAGGTCAGGAGCGCGTTAAGCACTGAGAGCGCGCGCTCGGACACGCCAAGCCGCGGCCGTGCCGTACAGATGGCATGAAAGATCTTCCATTTGTGCACGATCTTTTCGGGCGGGCGTTCTGTTGCGACCATATGGCTTGCCACATGGGCAAGTGTCAGCGATCGCCGCCCGAAGGGCGTCGTTGGAGAGTGTGACTGCATGTCTTTGCCTCAGCTGGGCAAAGGAAACCTGCTCGCCGAAACGACGATAAAATCGCGTAGAAACTCTTGACTGCGATTCGCGAAAGTGATTCTCTGTCAGTCGCCAAACTTGAAGAGAAGGGCTTCCGGAACTCCGTTTCGGGGGCCTTTTTCTTTTGCCTTGTCTGCTCCTGGTCTGCGTTTGCGGGACGAGGCCGTCAGGCCTCGGTGCTTTCCTGACCGCTGCTCGTCTTGGAAAACGCGTCGAACAGGGCCGGGAGTTGGTCGACAAGAAATGCCGCGAATGTCGTCGAGACATTCTTGTCGATGGTGAGCTTCAATTCGCGCTCGGCCTGACGCACGTGCGCGATTTTGTCTCCGGATACGGAAAAGACAGGCTTCTCTTCGGATGGCTTCGATGGTCCCGCGGAAGATGGACGGCTTGCCGCCGTGAATGCTGCAAGGAATCGAGCGTCAGTTTCTCGCTCTGCAAATTTAGGTTCGGCGATCGCCGTCCTGACACGTTTGAGCGCCGCTACATCCTTGATCAATTCAGCAAATGACTGCCAGCGGCCGCGGCCAACTTTCGGAGCCTTCCCGATTGCTTGAATGACTTCGGCTGGGACCGATCGAGCCACGGCAAGAAGCTTTGACGCCTCTGCCCGATCGATCGACAAGGCGTCTTGCACGATTGACCGGCTGTGCCCGGCATCTTCGATATGCATCGCGAAGGTCGCGCGCTCGATGAAACTCAAATCTTCGCGTGGTGCGTTCTCGAGTCCTTGCGCCACGACAAGCGCTTCATCTGACAGCGCTCGCAGGACCGCTTTGACTGAAATGCCTAGTTCGCGTGTGGCGCGGACGCGGCGATGACCATAGGCGCTCTGGTAGCGCCCTTTCGCTTCAGGATGCTCCCGAACGAGAATGGGCACCTCTTGGCCGCGCTGTGCGATCGACTGTTTGAGTGCTTCGAACGAGCTATCATCCTGATCGCGAAACCGGTCGGCCAGCGGTGACGGATCGATAAGCGAGGGGTCAATTTCAAGGATCACAGCCCCGGATGCAATTCTTTCGCGAAGCTCGTCGTTCTCTTTCTCGACTTCGGAAAAGGAATCTTTCAACGAGCGGACCGAGCCTGACGAGACCCGCGGCAGTGCACCGGGCACGTTGTCAGCTGACAACGCGGTTGATTGCGGGGCCGTGAAAAGGCTCTTGATGGTGTCTGTGCGTTTGCTCATCGACCCCACACCTTCTTAAGAAGTTGCGCGATTTCGGCATTGACCGAGTCGACCGATTCCAACGCCCGGTCGTAGGCGCCTCGCCCTACGGCGCCGCGCTCCAGCTCATACAGTGATTGCTTAGTGAGGCCGGCATTGGCGATCGCGGTCGATTTCCACACCGTGGCCTGGAGCACATCCGATCCAAAAAGGGTGCGGAGGAGCGCCACGATTTGAGCTTCGGGCACGTCATTAGGATCGTGACGCGTGATGACATACCGGATGAAATCGTGGTCGAGGCGCCCACCCGCTTCCTCGATGACGGACATGAGGTCCGACGTCATGAGGAGAAATTGGCTCATGGATGCGACATCGACCATCTGAGGATGGATGGTCACGAGCATCGCGGTCGCCGCGTTTAGCGCGCCCATGGTCAAGTAACCAAGTTGGGGTGGGCAGTCGATGACGACGACGTCGTAGTCGTCGGCGACCTGGTCGATGGCGCTGGCGACACGGCGAAAGAATAGGTCGTGTCCGCGTTCACGCCGCTCGACCATTGCTCGAGGCGTGGTGTGCTCGAACTCCATAAGCTCGAGATTGCCTGGAACGAGACCTATCCCGTCAAAATAGGTCGGCCGAACGACCTCGCGCATTGGCCGCCGGTGTTCGTCATATCGTATGGCGCCGTAGAGGGTTTCGTTCGCGGCGATGTCGAACTCGGGTTGGTACCCGAACATTGCTGACAGCGAAGCTTGCGGATCGAGATCGATCGCCAGGACCCGAAAGCCGGCAAGGGCGAGGTATTGCGAAAGATACAATGCCGTCGTCGTCTTGGCGGAACCGCCTTTGAAGTTCGCGACGGTGATGATTTGGAGCTTGTCACCAAGGCGGCGGCGCGGGAGAAATTCCAATGCTTCGCGCGGCCGCGCGGTGGCGAGATACCCGCGCAACTCATGAATCTGAGCCAGAGTATAAGATCGGCGGCCACCGGTTCCCGTCGTCGGGGTCGGTCCAAGTCCGTCGAGAGAAAGTTGTCGAAGGTACCCATCGGACACGCCCGCAATTCGGGCGACCTCTCCTGAGGTGAACGACCGGAGCGACTTGCTCGCCGAAGGCGGGAAAAGCGTCGTCGCGAGCGAGCGAAGTTGGCCGGAAAGAATGCCGGCATGCCGAGAGATCCGCGCAGACGCAGTCTCGCTCATCGTAACCGAATCTTCCGCTAAGATCGCCATTTGCCTTCTCAAGACGGTTTCTGCGCGTCAGACGCCTAATCTCCGTCTTGAGAGATGGCCACGATTCTATGATTTGAGCAAGAAATAAAGGGTTAACGAGTTCTTAACGCTCGATGGCGTGCCTAACGGCGAGCAGCCGCTTTTTGGCGCGTCGCCCTGTTGTTGTCAGCTGACAACAATGGCCCCAGCCAGCCGAGCCAGCCTCTACTACAGCGCGATTCGGCGAGGCTGCGTGGATCCCTCAAGCATCATTCGGTACGATGCCAGCCGCTACTCCGATCAGTGTTGCTATCGTGCGGATGCGCCGGGGCGTCTTTCCATGCGCCGCAAACCCTCCCTTCTGGGGTCGAGTCAGCGTGTACCGGTGCTTGACGGTCGTTGACCAATCGGCGCGCGAGCGTCCCTATTCCTTGCTTTCCAGCAAGTCGCTGCCCGGAAGATCGCATGCCTCGTAAGGTAGGTGGGCTCGTACCTGATGCCGAAGACCAACGGTCCCCCAAAAGCACCCTCCCCCTCTCGTTGAAGCGCCGGAGCTGGTGGCGAGCGACGGGATTTTGCGATGTCGGTTCGCCGGGCCGTCGCAGTGTGGATCGACGCGCCACTGCGGCACTTCGCTAGGCCGCCGCTTGCCAGGGCAACAAGCAAGCCCCTCACGGCAGCAGGTCTCCGCCAATCAGCCGAAGAACAAGGGTCGAGTAATCGACCGAGTGCATTCCGGGTCATTCGCGCTCGCTGTTCCCGGACCACCAGCCGCAAGGCCGACCAGCACCTAGCGCGGCGGGGGCTCATCATCGACCGCACATGCGATCTGTTTCGGCGAAGGAAGCCAAGCTCAGTCGGGCCACCACCTTAACGGGCACCGCTGTGCGGCGGAGCGACCTCGCGCCGGGCCGCATACATTCTTCACACCTGGCCAACTGCCCGAGATGCCATCGTGAGCCTTCGACGCGGGCACGCCGCATCGAATCTCTTCCTGAACGAGACGCTCCGATCGCGGCGGAACGTAGTCCCATCGGGGGCGCCGCACAGATTGTTGTCAGCTGACAACATCCCCTTAGACCAGCGCAACGGGATGGCGGCTTCACGGTCGGGTAAGGCGGAGGCGCCGCCGGACCTTGGGTGATCAACGGCCGGCATCGGCTCGAGCCATGACCGTGGATCGTTCGGGGAGAACCAGCCGAAGAGTAGGCTGAGCTCACGCCTTGATCCTGCCTGTCAGGAAGTTTGATCCACAGCATCCAGCGTCGGAGTGGCACTCCATCGGCAGACAGCAAGACGGATCGACAATCCAATCTCGCGGGTTTGCGTGGCGCCGAATGAGGTCGACCGGAAAGTCGCCTCGCACTGCGGTCATAGGCAGCAACCGACCTTGGAGGATTGTTGTCAGCTGACAATAAGAGCCGGGCCTACGAAATGGATGTTGTCAGCTGACAACAATCTGTGCCTTCCAGCCGCCGACGCGCGTCCTTCTAGTCGTCGACGATCCGCGCCCTAATGAATTCAGGAGCCGGGACCAGGTTGTCCTCAGCCCGAGCCCGGTCGAGGTCATGGCGTGTGGTCTTGATGGGAAATAGGGCCCGGAAGGCCAGAAGGTGGCATTCATAGAATGCTAACCATAGAAATCTCGGGCCTCCGTGTGCTTTACGACCTTCTCCATCAGATTTCGCGAGAATACCCGGCCTTCACGCGGTGTATCCGGAACGTTATATAAGGATACACGATACACGCTAGAGGAGCGCCGCATGGCCTTCCATATCAAGAATCCGGAGACTGACGCGCTGGCCCGCAGGGTCGCGGCGCTGAAGAAAATCGGGCTGACCGAGGCCGTGCATACGGCACTCGCCCATGAACTCGAGCGCGAGCAGGGCAAGCCGTCATTAGTCGACCTGGGCGTCCAGTTTTGTCGCGATTTGAAGGCAAAGGGCAATCCGCAGAGCGGCAAGCCTGCTGACAGGGCGTTCCGCGACAGCCTGTACGAGGATTCCTGATGTTCATCGACGCTTCGGCGCTCACCGCGATGCTGACGGACGAAGACGAGGCGCGCGAGTTGCTGGCGCGCGTGCAGCAAAGCACAACCCGGCTGACCTCGCCGCAGGCCGTGTGGGAGGCGGCGATTGCCATCGCCCGCGTGCTCGATCTGCCGATCGCCGCGGCGGCCGAAGCGGTCGAGAGCTATCTCGCGCCGATGGAAATCAAAATGGTCAACGTTGCGCCCGAAACAGCCCGCATCGCGCTCGACGCCTTCGACCGCTTCGGCAAGGGCACCCGGCGCGGCTCAATTTCGGGGACTGTTTCGCCTACGCCTGCGCCCGATATCTTGGCGAACCGTTGATGTTCAAGGGCGCCGATTTTCCGCAGACCGACATCGAGGCGGCCTGACAAGCGCTACTATCGGAGCGAGCCTGAGCGTGGCAGAAGTAATGAACGCTGATTCGCGGCGAAGCCACCGAACCGACGCGGGGAAGCCAGCCCGATAGCCGTGACGACAGTCGATCGAGGAGGACATCTGAGCGCGGAGGGCGGCCGACGCGTCCGGAAGAGGGCAGGGGAGCTGCCAGCGGCGCATCTTCTTGGCGGTTTGGCGCCGACCGGCGGCTAGCCTGGCTTGAGGCCGCCAGAACTCGTTGATTTGCGAACCGAAATTGAATCCTCGGGCGGTCCGGAACCGACATCGCTATGACGGAAGCGAAAGCCGTGTTAGCTTCCGTTTCGCTGGTTCCCATTAGGGTTATCAGGACCTTGCTGCCTACCTACAAAATCCCCGATCCGCTGCCCTGGGCCCAGCTCGTCGGGCCGCTCGCCGCCGCCGAGGATGCTGTGGCCCGCTTCGACGAGCGGCTGGCCAAAAGCCCAATCCGCGACGGCGCAATCAGCCGGACACACTTCACCGATGCCTGCGCCAGTCTGTGGCTGGACGGCGAACTTGTCCACCTCGATGACCTCGTCCTCCACGACGCCGGCATGGACGTTCGCGCTCCCACCCACGAGCTGACTCGCGCCCACGCCGTGCTGCGCGCCCGTCGGCGCATCGCCGAGGCGAAGCCCGATTGGGCGCTGTCGGCTCCGGGGCTCGCCAGCCTGCGCGGCAGGGGCGAGCGAGAAGAGGAGACAGGCGAGGGAAATTTTGAGGTCGACGACGACGCCGAGCGGGAGGAGGTGGGTCTCGAATTGTCCCTCGGTGTCCGCGAGACCGATCCCCATCTGGCCGCCGCTTTCGACGCGGTCGACGCAGCGAACGCCAGGGCGGAGCGCAGGCTTGCCGACGAGACTCGGTTTCGGCCGGAGCGGGATTCTCTCATCTACGATCCCGACTGGGATGAGGAGGAACGCCTCGATCACTGGCGCGATGTGGTCGACCAGACTCGCGGCTTGCCGCCGACGCTGGCGGGGGCGATTGCCGCCGACGCCTGGGGTGAGATCGAACCGCTCGAGCACACCCCTTGGCTCGGCCGCCTGCTCGCCGCGGCATTGTTGAGGGACCGCGGCAAAACGCGCTCGCATCTGCCGTGCCTGCATGCTGGGCTAAAGAACATTCCGCGTGCGCGCCGGCGGCCACGCGACGCCGCGGCGCGTTTGGTCGTGCAACTCGAGGCCATCACGGCCGCCGCCGAGTCTGGCCGCAAGGACCACGACCGCTGGCTGATGACCAGAAACCTGCTCGCCCGAAAACTCGCCGGCCGTCGCGCCACTTCAAAACTGCCGGCTCTCCTCGACTACGTGCTGACGAGGCCGATCGTCTCGGCGGGCATGATCGCGGCGGAACTCGAGATCACTCCCCGTGCTGCCCAAAACCTGGTCGCCGAGCTCGGCCTGCGCGAGGCGACCGGGCGGGGACGCTACCGGGCGTGGGGCGTCCTGTAGAGGCGAAAGTCCGTGCTGTGAACGCTCGGCGGAAAGGCCGCCTCGTCCAGATGAATAAGGCACCCACAAAAATGCCGCGCGGTTGAAATCCAGCGCAGCGGCCGTTTCCAGCGCCCGAAGGTGTGACGAAAGCTCCGGTCACGCTCGAGACGCTGACCAAGGCCTTTATTCGTCCGGCACGCACGCGAGACGAAGGCTTGAAGATTTAGTTTGATCGTACTTATCGTAGGCAACCTACGATATATGCAATAAATCGAAACTTGCCCGTCCAGCTGGTCGCACGATACTGTACGGAGCCGCCTCAATCGTCGTTGGTAAGTTCGTCTGGCCACATCTGCGGCGCCATGGAGCACGCGCGAGATGCGAACGGTATCGCCGTCGACCAGGTACGCCGCGACATAAGATGTACGCGGAATGACCAACTCGCGCGTCCCAGCGACACGCCCCGGCCGACCGCTATCCGGAAAGGCGAGCAGGCGCCGCGCGGCATTCGCAATCTGTTCGTCGACATGGACCGCGGCACGAGAATTCTCGGCCTCGATGTAGCTGAAAATGCTGTCGCGATCGGACAACGCGAAGCGCGACCAGACTAAAGCGGAATGAAGTTAGCTTGAATCGATTTGGGATTCCCAAATCAGGCGGTTTCTGATTCCCCATGCTGGCTGGGCTGGAGGCCGGCATGGATGGGCAAGCCTTACTCTTTGGATGTGAGGAAGCGGGTCGTTGCGGCGGTTGTGAGTGGAGGGCTGTCGTGCCATGAGGCGGCCGAGCAGTTCGGGATCGCCGTCAGCACTGCCATTGGATGGGTGCGCCGGCAGCGCGAGACCGGCAGCAT
>NZ_JBUYEN020000044.1:0-59586 GCF_055229415.2 Bradyrhizobium sp. Leo114
TCTCCCGAAGCGACGCCGCCCACAACGCAAGCGTCTCCTCAATCGACGCTGCCTGCGTCCACGATCTTCGAATCATGGTTGCCCATGGATTCAGAAACCCACTAAAAAAACAACTGTAATGCTAGGAGGCCCCCGCCGGATGCACCGGCTCGCGATGGATCTCGCGCCCTGACTCGCTGACGACCACGATCGCAAGGTCCGGTTCGGTGGGAGCCTCTTTGCGGAAATGTGCGGCGAGGATCTTGCTGTATTCGATAGCTTCGGCATCCGATGAAAACTGCTTTCCGATCCGGTCGCGGATCGGAACACCGTCTTTCCGGTCGAAATAGAAGGTCTGCACGTTCGTTTGCCTCTGATCTGGTGGCGCAGGCGGGTGGCGAAAGGCTCCTCCACGCTATGGCGCCGACGGGAACTTCAGCTTGATCTGCCTCAATCTGGGCTGACCGGCTTCGTCGGGTCGGTTTTTGCGGTAGCGTTCCAAAAGCTGGCGCTCGCGGCTAAGATTGAGGGCGTATCGCGGGCGCAGGACTGGACTTGGCGAGTTCAATCCGATCGCGCCTTGCGCGAAGCCCTGATCGCAGCTAATGGAACGGCATCGGAGCGTGGCGCAGCCCGGTTAGCGCACTAGTCTGGGAGACTAGGGGTCGAAGGTTCAAATCCTTTCGCTCCGACCAAACTTTCAATAGTTATGCTCTGGGGGCGATTTACCGGCCTTCGCCGTCCTTCATCGCCGAATCCAGCATCTCCCGGCAACCAATCAGGTCCTGGAGCGCGCGCTGCAGGCGTTCGCGGTCGGCGGCGGGGATGCCGCGGGCGGGTGCGGCTGCCGGCGTGGGCTGGGCGGCTGGCGCTTGCCGGCCCTTGAACGGGGCGAGGATGCCGTCCTCGTCGGGGTCGACGAAGCGGTAATCGATCTCGATGGCGTTGCCGTCATCAAATTCCTCATCCTCGGCATCGTTATCGTGGCCGGCGGTCTCCTCCTCCTCGTGGGATTCCCGCAGGCTCTGGCCGATCGCCTCCTCGACGGCGCCGAAGGAGATTGCCGCGCTCTGGTCGGAGATCGCCTGGACCGACTTGATGCCGTGCTCCTTCAGGATCCGCTGCACGCCGCGGATCGTATAGCCTTCGCCATACAGTAGGCGGCGGATGCCCTTGAGCAGGTCGACATCGTCGGGGCGATAGTAGCGGCGGCCGCCGCTACGCTTCATCGGCTTGATCTGCGCGAACCGCGTCTCCCAGAAACGCAACACGTGCTGGGGGATGTCGAGCTCGTCGGCTACCTCGCTGATGGTACGGAATGCATCGGGCGCCTTTTCCAAATGCCCGCTCCTTCTCCTAGAGCATGATCCGCACAAACGCGCTCGCGACAACGCCATGCGCCAGCGCGGAGATCACGCTCAAACAACGATAGCGCGGGATGACGATTCGAAGAAACGCCATCACGTCCAAGAAGGAATTATCCGCTCTTGCCTTCGCCGTTGGTCGACCCGTTGTGGCCGTTGATCCGCTGCTTCAGGATCGCCGACGGCTTGAATACCATCACCCGCCGCGGCGAGATCGGCACTTCGGTGCCGGTCTTCGGATTACGTCCGATGCGCTGGCCCTTCTTGCGCACCATGAAGGAGCCGAAGGACGACAGCTTCACCGTTTCGCCCTTTTCCAGGCAATCGGTGATTTCCTTCAAGACGAGTTCGACAAACGCCGAGGATTCCGTGCGAGACAATCCCACCTTCTGGTAGACCGCCTCGCACAAATCGACTCGTGTGACTGTTTTACCGGTTCCGGTCATCGCCTGCCCCGCACTCTCGGCGAACAAAATTTATCCCCTGAAATTAGAGGGTTAGCAGGCGATGGTCAACAGTGGCTATAATGCAGCAGCCTGCCAAAATCGTCAGGGATGTGTCTTTTCTGATTGCACGCTTCACCAGCGGACGAGCGCCGAGCCCCAGGTGAAGCCGCCGCCCATCGCTTCGAACAGCACGAGATCGCCCTTCTTCACGCGTCCATCCTGCACCGCAACTGATAGCGCCAGGGGAATCGATGCCGCCGAAGTGTTGCCGTGGCGATCGACCGTCAGCACCACCTTCTGCGGCGCAATATGGAGCTTGTGCGCCGAAGCATCGATGATCCGCTTGTTGGCCTGATGCGGGATAAACCAGTCGATGTCCTCCGCGCTGGTGCCGGTGGCGTTGAAGGCGTCGACGATCACGTCGGTGATCATGCCGACCGCGTGCTTGAACACTTCGCGGCCTTCCATTCGCAGGTGGCCGACCGTCCGGGTCGATCCCGGGCCGCCGTCGACGAACAGCTTCGCCTTGTGGCGGCCGTCGGAGCGCAGATGCGTGGTCAGTACGCCGCGGTCGGACGATTTGCCCGGCTGCTCCTGCGCTTCCAGCACCACCGCGCCGGCCCCGTCGCCGAACAGCACGCAAGTGCCGCGGTCGTTCCAGTCGAGGATGCGCGAAAAGGTCTCGGCGCCGATCACCAGCGCCCGCTTGTAGGCGCCGGTGCGCAGGAAATTGTCGGCGGTCGCCAGCGCGAAGACAAAGCCGGAGCAGACCGCCTGCAGATCGAAGGCCGCTCCATGGGTGATGCCGAGCCCGTTCTGCACCGCGACTGCGGTCGCTGGAAACGTGTTGTCCGGCGTCGAGGTCGCGAGCACGATCAGGTCGATATCCTGCGCATCGAGGCCGGCGTTCGCCAATGCCGCGCGCGCGGCATTAATGCCGAGATGGGAGGTGAACTCCCCCTCGGCCGCGATGTGCCGCTCCCGAATGCCGGTGCGCTGCACGATCCATTCGTCAGACGTATCGACGCGGGTCGCCAGCTCGGCATTGGTCAAGACCCGCTCCGGCAAATAAGAGCCGCAGCCGAGCACGACCGATCGTATCGCAGTCACGAGACAGCCTCCTGCGCGGTCTGCGCTGAGGCCAGCGCGCTTCCGTCGCGGTTGAGCATCTGATTGATCTTGGTGAGGAGATCGTAGTGGGCCATCTCATAGCCAACATCGACCGCATAGGCAAAGCCTTCGGAGTTGATCCCACCGTGACTTTTCACCACCAGGCCCTTCAGGCCGAGCAGCACCCCGCCATTGGACTTGTTGGGGTCCATCTTGTCCCGGAGCGCCCGGAAGGCGCCGCGGGCCAGGAGATAGCCGATGCGCCTTGGCCAAGTCTGGGACAGGGCGTTGCGCAGGAAATCCACCATCTGCCGCGCGGTGCCCTCGGCCGCCTTCAGCGCGATGTTGCCGGCATATCCCTCCGTGACGACCACATCGGCGATACCCTTGCCGATGCCGTCGCTCTCTACGAAGCCGATATAATTCAGTTGCGGCAGGTTCATTGCCCGCAACAGCTCGGCCGCCTCGCGGATCTCCTCATGTCCCTTCATCTCTTCGCGGCCGATATTGAGCAGCCCTACGGTCGGCCGCTCCACGTTGAATCGGACGCTGGCCATCGCGCCGCCCATCAGTGCCAGCGCCACCAAGTGCTGTGCGTCGCCGCCGATGCTCGCCCCGAGGTCGAGCACGATGGTGTCGCCACGCACGGTCGGCCACAGCCCCGCGATCGCCGGGCGCTCGATTCCGGGCAACATGCGCAGGTTGAACCGCGCCATCGCCATCAGCGCGCCGGTGTTGCCGGCTGACACCGCGACATCGGCCTCACCGTGCTTCACCGCGTCGATCGCAAGCCACATCGAGGAGGTCTTGCGGCCGCGCCTGAGCGCCTGACTCGGCTTCTCGTCGTTGCTGATCGCAACGTCGGTGTGGATCACACGCGAGGCCGCCTTCAGGGCGGGATGCGCTGCCAATTCCGGCTCGATCAGCTTGCTGTCGCCAAACAGCAAGAATTCGGTGTCAGGATGCCGGCTCAACGAGATGGCGGCGCCAGGGACGACGACCGATGCGCCGTCATCGCCACCCATGGCGTCAAGCGCGATTCGAACCTTTTTAGGCATGAACGTCCCGGAAACCTGCTCTCGGCGGCCTTGAAGCGGACCGGCCACCCGTTTGAAAGCCACCGCCATCAGCGATGTCTATCGCGGTCAGCGATGTCTGTCGCGCAAGCGATGTACGGCCGAAGGCAACGGCGCGCCCGGCCGGGCCGCGACAATAACCTCTCCCCATTCTGACACAACCTCTTCACCATGCTTTACCGGTTGGCTCAGGGCTGCGGGAACGCGGAGGCATCGACGCAGGATATCTCAACTTATTCAATATCTTATCTCAGATTTATGAGAATGCAACGGATCGATTTCGCGCGAAGGTTCGCCCTCATAATCCACTTTAACCGGAGCCTATTTCCCGTTGGATTTCCCTTTCGGCTTGTTTCCACCGGGCGTTTTCGGCGCGGCCTGCAGCGCTTTCAGGGCGGCAAACGGGTGGTCCTCGGGGTCGGCAGCCTCGACCACCGGCTCGAACACGGCATCCGCCTTGCGCGGATAGGGGTCGATCGCGAGGAACAGCGCGTCGGTCGCAAGCCGGCCCAGATCGATCATGCCGTTCTCGATCGGCTCCGGCGGGTCGGGTATCTCAGCTTCACTGCGTTCGGCCTCCTCGGCCAGCGCGGCCATCTGCGGAATCTGCTCCGGCGGGGCGAAGATGAGGTCGATCTCCTCGTCGATGTCGTTCTCGATCTCCTCGAGCGTCACCACGCAGGTCTGCCCGACCCGGCCGCGCACCGAGCCCACGACGTGAACGCGGCCGCCGCTCTTCGGCGTAATGTCGAATGACGCCTCAGCCGAAAGCACCTCGCGCAGCCCCGCGATATCGGCCAATGCCTGACGCTGGCGCGGATCGGCCTCGAGGTCGCGATGCAGGCCGGTTTCCGGCACCTGCGCCACCGCGACCAGCACGCGCCAAGGGTCGCGCGGAGGATGAGGCCTCTCTGTCTCGGTATCTTTCATTGAGCCGTGCCCACCTGCTCCGGCACTGGAAACTTCCACGATCCGCCCGACAGCGCCGTTGCGTCGAGCCGGTCCAGCACGGACGCTACCCGCTCGGCATAGGTCGCAAGCCGCCGCGCCTTCTCGATGTCCTTGCCATCAAAGATATTCTTGCAGAATGCGTTTGCCAGCGCCTCATGGCCATCGGTGAGCGCGAGGTCGTAGGCCACGGAACGACCGTAGAAGGCTTCGCCGAAAGCCTTCATCCGCTTCGGCACCGTGAGGTCGCCGACCCCCATTTCGCGTAAATTGTCGTCCATATCCTCGCAGAAGCGGTCGAACAGCGCCTGCGACAGACCCGATTCGCCCTCCACGGCCCGGAGGCGCCGCAGCACCAGCCACAAATGCAGCAAGAGCAGGTCGAATCGGCCGTTAACCGTGTCCGCGACGGCGAACTGTCGGTAAAACACCGGTTCTCGCGCCTGCGTCACGATCATGCCATAGATGGTCTCAATGGTGCCGCTCGGGAGTAGCCGGGGTTTCTTGAATTGATTGAACGGCCAAAGCATTGTGGGTTCCGCCCACGGGCCCAAAAGGCCCGCCTCTGTTGCAATCCTCAGCCGTGCCCGGTACGTCAACGCCTCGCGCGACGCAAGGGGACGGATCAGTTCCGCCAATGACCGAAGCCAACAAGACCAGCCCACGCGTGTCCTTCTCACGCGGCGTACTAGCACGCTGCCGCGCCGCGGCGGCCATCGGCCTGGTCTGCGCGCTGCTTGCCGCCTGCACCGGCGAACAATTCCAGAAGGGCTACATCCTGCCGCAGGGCGCGCTGGAGCAAATCCCGATCGGCGCCAGCCAGGACCAAGTGCTGATCGTGATGGGCACTCCGTCGACGGTGGCCACACTGGACGGCGAGGTGTTCTACTACATCTCCCAGCGCACCGAGCGTCCGGTCGCCTTCATGAACCAGCGGGTGGTCGACCAGCGCGTGATCGCGGTTTATTTCGACAAGAACCGCACCGTCCGCCGCATCGCCAATTACGGCCTGCAGGACGGCAAGATCTTCGACTTCGTCAGCCGCACCACGCCGACTTCGGGCCAGGAGCTCAGCTACCTGACGCCGCTGTTCAAGCTGCTCAGCTTTAACTAACCAAAGCGTTTTCGAGCGAAGTGGATACCGGTTCGCGTGAAGAAAACGCGTCAGAACAAGAATCCGCGGCTGCGCCAAGTCGCCGCCTAACTCCTCGCTTGCCGGACCGCCTCGCGGTCCCCTACGCTCCCTGAAAACAAGATCAAATCAGGGAGTGAACACGTGAGCCGAACCTTGCTTTCCCGCCGCCGCCTGCTGACGGGCACCGCCGCCGTCTCGGCCGCCGCCATCCTGCCGCGCGCGAGCTTAGGCGCCGGCGACTGGCGGCCGACCGAGACCGTCCGCCTGATCGTGCCGGCCGCCGCCGGCGGCTCCACCGACGTGATGGGCCGCCTGCTCGCGGCGCATCTGCAGACCGCCTGGGGACAGTCGGCGATTGTGGAGAACCGCTCAGGCGCCGGCGGCACCATCGGCACCGCCGAAGTCGCCCGCAACAAGGGCGACGGCCACACCATCCTGATCGGCAATCCCGGGCCGAATGCGATCGCCTATTCGATCTTCAAGAACCTCACCTACCAGAAGGATCAGTTGCAGCCGGTCTCCAACATGATCCGGATCCCGAACATCGTCTCGGCCCATCCCTCGACCGGCATCAAGTCGATCCCCGAGTTGATCGCCTATCTGAAGGCCAATCCGGACAAGCTGACCTACGGCTCGTCCGGGACCGGCCAGAGCCCGCATCTGACCGGCGCCTGGTTCCTGCAGCTCACGGGGCTCAAGATGACGCATGTGCCGTTCCGCGGCGCCGGTCCCGCGCTGCAGGCGGGGCTTGCCGGCGACATCCAGATCCTGTTCGACAACCTCTATCCGTCGCTGCCGCAGGTGCTGGACGGCAAGCTCAACGGGCTCTGCGTCACCACCGCCGAGCGCAGCGACGCCGCGCCGAAACTGCCGACCATGCGCGAGAGCGCGCCGGAGCTTGCGAAGTTCGAAGTCTCCTCCTGGTTCGGCGTCTTCCTGCCCAAGGCCACACCCGCGCCGATCGTGGACGAGCTCAACCGCCAGATAAAGGCGATGCTGGAGCGCGACGACGTCAGGAAGAACATCGCCGGCATGGGCGCCCGCCCCGACCACGGCACGCCGCAGCAGTTCACCGATTTCGTCGACGCCGAAACCAGGAAGTTCGCGGCCATCATCGAGAAGGAAGGCCTGCAGATGGAGGTGAAGTGACGGGCGCTCCGTCATTGCGAGGAGCGTCAGCGACGAAGCAATCCACCTCTCCACTCGTGGCGAGATGGATTGCTTCGCTACGCTCGCAATGACGAGTTGAGAGACACGCACGTATGTCCAAACAAAAACCCCGCGGCTCGGCCGCGGGGTTTTGCGTTCTTCGTTCGGACACCCGTCAATGTGCCAGGATCGCTAGCAGCAGCAGCGCCACGATGTTGGTGATCTTGATCATCGGGTTGACCGCCGGGCCGGCCGTATCCTTGTAGGGATCGCCGACGGTGTCGCCGGTCACTGCGGACTTGTGGGCATCGGAGCCCTTGCCGCCGTAGTGGCCGTCCTCGATGTACTTCTTGGCGTTGTCCCATGCGCCACCGCCTGAGGTCATCGAGATCGCGACGAACAGCCCTGTGACGATGACGCCGAGCAGCATCGCGCCGACGGCCGAGAACGCCGCCGACTTGCCGGCCGCACCGCCGCCCGCGATCACGTAGATCAGGAAGTAGACCACGATCGGCGACAGCACCGGCAGCAGCGACGGGATGATCATCTCCTTGATCGCCGCCTTGGTCAGGAGGTCAACCGCCTTGCCGTAGTCCGGCTTGTCGGTGCCCTGCATGATGCCGGGCTTCTCGCGGAACTGGCGCCGCACTTCTTCGACGATCGCGCCGGCCGCGCGGCCGACCGCGGTCATGCCCATCGCCCCGAACAGATACGGCAAGAGGCCGCCGAACAACAGGCCCACCACCACATAGGGGTTGTTGAGGGAGAAGTCGGGATTGACGCCCTTGAAATAGGCGTGGTTGGCGGAGTCGCTGATGAAGAATTTGAGGTCCTGGTTATAGGCCGCAAACAGCACCAGCGCGCCGAGACCGGCGGAGCCGATCGCATAGCCCTTGGTCACGGCCTTGGTGGTGTTGCCGACCGCGTCGAGCGCATCGGTCGATTTGCGCACCTCCTTCGGCAGCCCCGCCATCTCGGCGATGCCGCCGGCGTTGTCGGTGACCGGACCGAAGGCATCGAGCGCGACGATCATGCCGGCGAGCGCCAGCATGGTCGCAGTCGCGATCGCGATCCCGAACAGGCCGGCCAGGCTGTAGGTGACGAGGATGCCGGCGATGATGACCATCGCGGGCAGCGCGGTCGCCTCCATCGAGATCGCCAATCCCTGGATCACGTTGGTGCCATGGCCGGTCACCGAGGCCGAGGCGATGGACTTCACCGGGCGATAGTCGGTGCCGGTATAGTATTCGGTGATCCAGATGATCAGCGCGGTGACGATGAGGCCGACGACGCCGCATTGGAACAGCGCCATGCCGGAATAGTCCACGCCCGGCAGCTTGTCGAAGCCGATCAGGGCGTAGATCACGCCGGCGATGCCGATCAGCGACAGGATGCCGGTCGCGATCAGGCCCTTGTAGAGCGCGCCCATGATCGACTGGCTGCTGCCGAGCTTGACGAAGAAAGTGCCGATGATCGAGGTGATGATGCAGATGCCGCCAATCGCGAGCGGCAGCGTCATCATGCTCACCAGGATCGGCGACTTCGCGAAGAAGATCGCCGCCAGCACCATGGTGGCGACCGCGGTCACTGCATAGGTCTCGAACAGGTCGGCGGCCATGCCGGCGCAGTCGCCGACATTGTCGCCGACATTGTCCGCGATAGTCGCCGGGTTGCGCGGATCGTCCTCGGGGATGCCGGCCTCGACCTTGCCGACGAGGTCGCCGCCGACGTCGGCGCCCTTGGTGAAGATGCCGCCGCCGAGACGGGCGAAGATCGAGATCAGCGAAGCGCCGAAGCCGAGCGCCACCATGGCGTCGATCACAGTGCGGCTGTCCGCCGCGAACCCTGCGACCTTGGTCAGGTAGGCGAAATAAATGGTGACGCCGAGCAGCGCCAGGCCCGCGACCAGGAGCCCGGTGATCGCGCCCGCCTTGAAGGCAAGCTCCAGGCCGCCCGCCAGCGACTTGGTCGCCGCCTGCGCGGTGCGGACGTTGGCGCGGACCGAGACGTTCATGCCGATGAAGCCGGCCGCCCCCGACAGGATCGCGCCGATCGCAAAGCCGATCGCGACCAGGAGCCCAAGGAAGTAAGCCAGCAGAATGAAGATCAAGACGCCGACGATGCCGATCGTGGTGTATTGGCGCCGCAGATACGCCTGTGCGCCTTCGCGCACCGCCGCGGCAATCTCCTGCATGCGCGGGCTGCCCGCGTCAGCGTTCAGGACCGAATTGGTCGCCCAAATCGCGTAGACAATGGAAAGTACCCCGCAGAGCACGATCAACCATAATGCTGTCATTTGAATTCTGCCTCAGATCCTTGATGTATCCCCACGCCCTTGTTTTTTCCGCGGGATGCGGCGGGCGCTTATTGAGCGGTCCACCCCTGCCCTCAAGGATGGCCACAATCGGTCGCGAACCTTGCCAAAATCGCTTTCGCAGCGCAACGCCGCCGGCAATCAAAACGGGACGATTTGGGCAGCTAATTAGTCTGAGGGGCGGCTTTCTCGGCCTATTCCAAAGCGTTTTCAAGCGAGGCGGACCCCGGCTCGCGTGAAGAAAACGCGTCAATACGAGAATCGAGAGCTTCGGTTCTGATGCAATCAGAACCGAAGCTCTAGAAATGGCTGTAGGACAGCCGCTTCAAGGCCAGCTCCCGGCCCTGCGAATCTAGGAAGCTGGGGGGTGCGGAGCCTGCGATGATACCGCCGATCGCGGTCACGGCAACGCCTGTGCGCTTGGCCTCTTGCACGAAGGCCGCCATGCGATCCCCGGGGATCGTGCAGAGGATCTCGTAGTCATCGCCGCCCGAGATCAGGGCCTCGATACCGACGGCCTTGCCCGCAACCAGCGCAGCGGCCGGCGACGAGAGTGGGATGCTCTGGACGTCGATCACGGCCGAGACGGCGGAAGCCGCACAGAGCTTTGCGAGATCACCGGCGAGCCCGTCGGACACATCCATCGCGGCGCTGGCGTAATCGCGCACCGCCTTGGCGAGCGCATTGCGCGGCTGCGGCACGCGGTAGCGGCCGGTCAGCATCTCGCGGGAGGCTTCGTCGCTCGCAAGTAGCGAGGCAACAGACCCGGCCTTCAGCAGGTTGAGGCCAAGCGCGGCATCGCCGATTGTGCCGGTAACCACGACGCGGTCCCCTGCCCGCGCGCCTCTACGGTGGATCATCTTGCCCTGCGGCACGCGCCCGAACGCCGTGACCGAGATCATCACCGGCCCGGGCGTGGACACCGTGTCGCCGCCGAGCAGCGGACAGCCGAACTGCGCAGCATCCTCGCCGAGCGCCTGCGCGAACGGTTTCAGCCAGGCATCGTCGGCGCTACGCAGCGCCAGCGTCAGCACGAAGCCGGCGGGTGTAGCCCCCTTGGCGGCGAGATCAGAGAGATTGACCCGCAGCGCCTTACGCGCCAGCGTCGCCGGCGGATCGCCGGGGAGGAAATGCACGCCCTCGACGATTGCATCGGTGGTGACGACGATATCGTCGCCCCCTGCCCGCAACGCCGCCGCATCGTCATCGAGATTGAAAGCGCCCGGGTCCTTCGCGAGCGGCTTGAAGTAGCGCGCGATAAGGGAGTCCTCGCCGGATGCCGTTTCTCCGCGGTTCGTCATGCTTCCCGGACCATCTCCTCAAACCGCGACGTCATTGCGAGGAGCGTAGCGACGAAGCAATCCATGTCTCCCCCGCGGAAGCTATGGATTGCTTCGCTTCGCTCGCAATGACGGAGAGCTACCCACGCACGAACTCGTCGGCCCGGAACTGCCGGGCGATCTGGTCGAGCACCGCGTTCACCATTCCGGTCTCGTCCTTCTCCACAAACGCATGCGCGACGTCGACATATTCGGAGACCACCACGCGGCCCGGCACGTCCTTGCGATGCTCCAGTTCATAGGAGCCTGCCCGCAGCACCGCGCGCAGGATCGCATCGATGCGCTTCAGCGGCCACCCCTTCGACAGCGCCTCGTCGATCAGCGGATCGAGCCTGGCCTGGTCGCGTACCACCCCTGATACCACGTCACGGAAAAACGCCGCTTCCGCCGGCAGATACGTCTCGCCTTCGACCTCGTTGCCGAGCCAGTGGCTCTCAAACTCCGCGAACACGTCGTCCAGCCCGGCGCCGGCGATGTCCATCTGGTAGAGCGCCTGCACGGCGGCGAGCCGTGCGGCGCCGCGCCGATTGGCCTTCCTGTCCGCTGGTCTTACGGGCTTCCTGTCTTCCGCCATGGTCAACCCTTCGCCAGCCGGCGTTTGATGCGCAGCATCGCGAGCGCCGCGCGCGCGGCGTCGCCGCCTTTGTTCAAGTCATTGGCGCGCGCCCGTGCCCAGGCCTGTTCCTCGGTGTTGACGGTAATGATGCCGTTGCCGAGCGGAAACCTCCTGTTCACGGCGAGGTCCATCAGCCCGCGCGATGACTCCATCGACACGATCTCGAAATGGATGGTCTCGCCGCGCACCACGCAGCCGAGCGCGACCGCCGCGTCATAGGGCTTGCCGTTCTTTTCGGCGGCATCGATTGCGATCGCGATCGCCGCTGGAATTTCCAGCGCGCCGGGCACCGTGATGACGTCGTAGCCGACGCCGGCGGCCTTCAATTCGGCGACCGCGCCTTCCAGAAGCGAGTCCTGAATATCGTCATAGAACCGCGCCTCGACGATCAGCGCACGCGCGCCGGAAATGTCGGTCTGGTCCTTCAGCGGTGCACGCCGTGCGTCTGCCATTACTGTTTCCGTTTCGATCGGTGCCCTCATCCTGAGAAGCGGCCACTTGGCCGCGTCTCGAAGGATGAGAATGTAGCCGGGCCTCGTGGTTCGAGACGGCGCTTCGCGCCTCCTCACCATGAGGGATTGGCCGGGTTTTAGGCGCAGGCGCCGCCTGTGCCAAGGGCCGCCGTTACTTCATCTCTGTCAGCCGCGCCGCGTAGCGGGCCATCAGGTCCACTTCGATATTGACCTCGCCGCCGGCGCGCCAGCCGCCGATCGTCGTCACGTTGAGAGTATGCGGGATGATCAGCACCGAAAACGTGACGTCATCGACCGTATTCACCGTCAACGACACGCCATCCAGCGTGATCGAGCCTTTGACCGCGATGAAACGCGCCAGTTCGCGCGTGGTCCGGAGCACGAACCGCGCCATATCAGGCAGATCCTCGCGTGAGACGATGGTGGCGACGCCATCGGCATGGCCCGCCACGATATGGCCGCCGAGTTCGTCGCCAATCTTCAGCGCGCGCTCGAGATTGAGGCGGGTTCCGACACCCCAGTGCTTCGCCGTCGTCATGCCAAGCGTTTCCGCGGCGGCATCGACGTCGAACCAGGTCTTGCCGCCCTCGGCGCCGGAGGCGACCACCGTCAGGCACACCCCATTGCAGGCGATCGAGGCGCCATCGGCGATGGTCGCGCGATCGTAACGGCAGGCGATCCGCAGCCGGTGCAACTGTCCCTGCGCCGTAGGTGTCAGGCTGGTGATCTCGCCGACATCTGTGACTATTCCCGTGAACATCAAACCCTTCCCAGTTCACCGCCGTCATGGCCGGGCTTGTCCCGGCCATCCACGTCTTCCTTTCGCCAGCGGCCAAGGCGTGGATGCCCGGGTCAAGCCCGGGCATGACGCGCGGACACAGCGCTAGGCACGATCGTAGATCGTCAAAAAATCTTTTCCGAGCGTTTCGCTAGCACGAACCTTGAAGGCGGGCGACTGCGTGATCGCGGCGAGCGGCAATGCGTCCAGCGCGGGCACGCCGTCGGCGCCGACCGCCTCTGGCGCGCGCAACAGCCAGGCTTCGTCGACCAGGTCAGCCGCAACGAAGGATGACGCCACCCGCGCCCCGCCCTCGACCATCACTTTCGTGATGCCCTTCTCGGCGAGCGCATGCAGCACCGCGAGCAGATCGAGTCCCGGCGGCGAGACCGTGTCCGCGACCCGGATCACCTGGGCACCGGCGGCACCCAGCTTCATCGCAGCCGGCGCTTCGGCAAGCTCCGAGGTCACCACCCATAACGGCGTTTCGCGCGCCGAATGCACCAGGCGGCTGTCGCCCGGCAGGCGCAGCGCGCGATCCAGCACCACCCGCACCGGCGAACGAGCCTCCATGCCCGGCAGGCGGCAGGTCAGAACCGGATCGTCGGCCAGCGCGGTGCCGATCCCGATCAGGATCGCATCGCTCTGCGCGCGGAGCAGATGCACCCGCGTCCGGACCACGTCTCCCGTGATCGCCACCGGGCGGTGGCCGGCAGCGCCGATCTTGTCGTCGGCGGAGATCGCCAGCTTGAGCAGCACATGCGGACGCTTGTCGCGGACACTGCGGAAATGACCGGCATGGTCCCGCGCGGCCTCCTCCGCGCACAGCCCGACATCAACAGCGATGCCCGCCGCGCGCAACCGTGCGTGCCCCTGCCCGCCGACTTCAGGATTGGGATCCTCGATCGCCGACACCACGCGCGCGATGCCGGCCGCAATGACCGCGTCCGCGCAGGGCGGCGAGCGGCCGAAATGCGAGCATGGCTCGAGCGTCACATACAGCGTGGCGCCGCGCGCCGCTTCGCCCGCGCGCCGCAGCGCCTCCGGCTCGGCATGCGGCCGGCCGCCCGCTTGCGTCCAGCCACGACCGACAATGACGCCATCCTTGACCACGACAGCACCGACCGCCGGATTCGGCCAGGTGCGGCCCTGCCCGCGCCGGCCGAGCGTCAGCGCGAGCTGCATGAACCGCAAATCGGCGGCTTTCGACTGCTTTGCTTGTGCGGCGAGCTTGTCTTCCAGGATGCGGAAGATCATTTGCGGAACTGCGCGATGCGCGGGTCATCTTCGCTGGTGAGCTCGCCGAGCAATGCCTCGAAATCCTTGGCTTCGCGGAAATTGCGGTAGACCGAGGCGAAGCGGACATAGGCGACATCGTCGAGCTGGCGCAGATGCTCCATCACGATCTCACCGATCGCCTCCGATGAGACTTCGGCCTCGCCGGCGCTCTCAAGCTCCCGCACGATGGCCGATACCATCTTCTCCAGCCGCTCCGAATCCACCGGCCGCTTGCGCAGCGAGATCTGCAGCGAGCGCACCAGCTTGTCGCGGTCGAACGGAACGCGACGGCCGTTGCGCTTGATCACTGTCAGCTCGCGAAGCTGCACCCGCTCAAATGTCGTGAAGCGGAAATTGCAGGTGATGCAGACGCGCCGCCGTCGGATCACAGCCGAATCCTCAGTCGGACGCGAGTCCTTGACCTGCGTATCCAGACTGTTGCAACTCGGGCAACGCATCTGCCGATTTCCTTATTGATAGATCGGGAAGCGGTCGGTCAGCGCCTTCACGCGTTCCTTGATCGCGGCTTCCACCAGCGGCGCCTTGCCCTCCGGCGACTGCTGCAGCGCGGTCAGGACTTCCGCGATCATGCCGCCGACTTCCTTGAACTCAGCGACGCCGAAGCCGCGCGTGGTCGTCGCCGGCGTGCCGAGCCGCAGGCCCGAGGTGACGAACGGCGTCTCAGGATCGAAGGGAATGCCGTTTTTGTTGCAGGTGATGGCGGCGCGCACCAACGCCTTCTCGGAGACGTTGCCCTTCAGCCCCTTGGGCCGGAGGTCGACCAGCATCAGATGGTTGTCGGTACCGCCGGACACGATGTCGAGCCCATGGCCGCGCAGCGTTTCGGCGAGCGCCTTGGCATTCTCGACCACGTTCTTGGCGTAGACCTTGAAGTCCGGCCGCAGCGCCTCGCCGAACGCAACCGCCTTGGCCGCGATCACATGCATCAAGGGGCCACCCTGCAGACCCGGGAAGATCGCCGAGTTGAGCTTCTTGGTCAGCGTCTCGTCATTCCACAGCATCAGGCCGCCGCGCGGGCCGCGCAGCGATTTGTGCGTCGTTGTGGTGGTGACATGCGCGTGCGGCACCGGCGAAGCATGCACGCCACCGGCGACGAGGCCTGCGAAATGCGCCATGTCGACCATGAGGTAGGCGCCGACACTGTCGGCGATCTCGCGGAAGCGCTTGAAGTCCCAGGCGCGCGAATAGGCTGAGCCGCCCGCAACGATCAGCTTCGGCTTGACCTGTTCGGCCTGTTTGGCCACCGCATCCATGTCGATGACCTGGTCCTCGCGCCGCACCGTGTAGTGCACGGCCTTGAACCATTTGCCGGACATGTTGACGGGCGAGCCGTGGGTGAGATGGCCGCCGGCGGCGAGGTCGAGACCCATGAAGGTATCGCCGGGCTGCAGCAGCGCCAGGAACACCGCCTGGTTCATCTGGCTGCCGGAGTTCGGCTGCACGTTGGCGAACTTCGCACCGAACAGTTTCTTGGCGCGCTCGATCGCCAGCGTCTCGGCGACGTCGACCCATTCACAACCGCCATAGTAGCGCGCGCCCGGATAGCCTTCGGCGTATTTGTTGGTCATCACCGAGCCCTGCGCCTCCAGCACCGCACGGCTGACGATGTTCTCGGAAGCGATCAGCTCGATCTCATGGCGCTGCCGGCCCAATTCGCCCTTGATCGCCTCCGCGATCTCGGGATCGGCCTCGGCAAGGGTCGCCCTGAAGAAGGAATCAGGCGCGGAACTGGATTTGGCGCTCGGGGAGGAACAGGTCATCGGCGAAATATCTCCACCGCCGCAAGCCTTTAGAGGATGCGGTCGGTCCATTGTGGGCGGTCGAAGCTGGTCGGTCAGCGTTATCACATTGCCGGGTGCCGGCCAAGCGATTGCGGTAGGAGTGCGGCCTTTGTGCCACATATGGTGGCCTGCCGGGGTTTGCCAGTTCCAGAGGCGGCCTCATCCGTTCGCCCCGCCCCCCGTCATTCCGGGGCGCGGCGAAGTCGCGAGATCCTGGCGCCCCGACGCTGGCGCTAAGTGCGCGAGCAGCAAGAGCTGCCGCGGACGATGACAGCGGAGTGTGCGGCGGCGATGCGGGGGCGAAGCGGAAGCGTGCTCGCCAGCGCGAGCACGGCGCTGGATGGTGTTGATGGAGTTCGGATCGCGAGACGAAAATAAACTCACCCCAGGGCGCTGTCATGCCGGCCTGGGGTGAGAAGACAAAGATCGACGATTCAGACCTGACGCTATTGCGTCACTACGTTTCCGACCGAGTTGAAGTTCTTCTTCGTATCATACCCGGAGTCGTGCAGATTTCGGAAATACAGGTCGCGGTCACCGCTACTCACTCCGCCCGGCATGATGACCGAGCCCGGCGCGATGACCGGAGCGGCACGCATACTGGCATTCGCATTCATCGCGTGGCGATGATGCGTCCGCTGTGCGGCCAGAGCGGTAGAAGTAGCGAGGGCGAGGATTGCAAGACTGACAAGAACGCTCTTCGTCATAGTCGGCTCCTCTGAGAGGATCCACCCCGGGGAACTTGTGGCACGGCCGGCCCTCCTCCACAAATCAACATCGCGTAACCCTCTGCGCCTGCCAAAGTGACGGCGCAACAGCCTGCTCGGGTCCAATAGAGATCGGTGATGGGTTCCGGCCCGGGGCGGGACGACAGCGGAGAGCGCCGCGACAGCCGCGCTACAACCCCGTGAATCCCGCCTTCACATGATCGGTGGAGCCGTCAAGCTGGCGCAGATAGGTCAATCCGCAGACCGTCAGGCGGTGCGTGTCGGTCTCGCCCGCCTCGAACAAGGTGCGGACATATTCCGTCACCTTCGCCCGCGCCTCCTCGCTCGCCGCGGCGGTGCGGTTCGCAAGCAGGTCATAGGTGTGCATGATGCGATCGATCGCGGCTTCCATCACTTTCTCCGATTGGGAATGATCAGATCACGAGCTGTGCTGCTTCAAACTCGGCGATCGCCTTGTTGGCGAGCTTGATCTTGTTGGTTTCGCCGCGCCGGAACATCTGCACGATGATCGTGAGCAATTGCTCGTTGGTGGCATAAGAGTCCGGAATGATCCCGGTCCTGCGCAGATAGTTGGAAGCGATGGCGTAGGCCTCGCCGACCACTTCGACATTCATCGCCCACATTCCGCGCTCGACCAGCATCTCGCTCTCCGTAGCCCACGATAAAGCGTGAGGACGCGAGTGGTTCCCGGTTCCGCAAAACTCTTTTTGCGGTGCCGAAAAGCAAGAGCGCACCGACCGGGCACAGTCGATGCGCTCTGCTGGAGGCTGACGGCTTGCCGGTCTTCTATCGGGCCGGCTTGGCCGCTCTGGCGAAGTCTTGAAGGTATTGAAGTCTTGGAGAGGTGTTGAAGTCTTGGAGGCGCGAAGTCTTGAAGGTATCAGAGGCGATAGAGGATCTGGTCGGTCCAGAACCGCTCGAGCCGGTGCAGCGACTTGTTCAGCGTCGAGAACTCCTCGTTCGAGATGCCGCCGACCTGCTCCACGGTCTTGACGTGCTTCTGGTAGAGCGCATCGACGATACGGCGGATCTCCTGGCCCTGCGGCGTCAGGCGAATGCGCACCGAGCGGCGATCGACACGCGAACGCTGGTGATCGAGGAAGCCGAGCTCGACGAGCTTCTTCAGATTGTAGGAGACGTTGGAGCCGAGATAGTAGCCGCGCGTGCGCAGCTCACCCGCGGTCAATTCCTTGTCGCCGATATTGTAGAGCAACAGCGCCTGCACCGAATTGATGTCGGCGCGCCCGCGGCGATCGAACTCGTCCTTGATGACGTCGAGCAGCCGCCGATGCAGCCGCTCCACCAGCGTAAGGGCTTCGAGATAGAGCGACTGCACCGTCGGCTGGCCGGCGGCGCGCTCAGCGGTTTCCACCGCCGTTGAGGCAACGGCTTTGATCATGACACTTCCCCTGTTGTCGTTTTATCGACTTATTCGACGAAACTTGTGTCCCGCCTGATAGGTTCAACTTAAGGGGGCCGTTTGAACATCAGCTTAAATAAGACAATAAAGAGATCATGAATTTAAGACAGTGAATCGCGGATTAAGCCCGTCAAACAAGGGCTTTTCGCAACCCTTCATTGACGGTGGAGCGCCCCTGTTCACGCTTCGTCTGCACGCCCTGTCACAATCGGAAACAGCTTCGCTCAAATTCGAAACGACCGCGTAATAGATATGAGGGAACCCTTTACGGTGAGCGAAACGTTACCGGACAATTTTCTGAAAATTTTCGCGACACCACTTGCGCTCGCTGCACGCTCGGCCGGTTAAGCGCGCTATGGCGGCCGTTCGCGTGCGGCCATCCAGGCGAGCGCGAGATAGCCGGCGAGCATCAAGGCTTCGAACGCCACCACTGTTAGGCTGCCGCCGTAGATGTTCGGAAACATCAATTCGATCACCGCCATCGAGACGACGGTGGTCAGCCACACCACCGCGCCCCAGGGCGTGGCGAGCCACAGCCCGACGGCGGCGACAAGCTCGATGACGGCGAAGTAGATGGTCGCGGTCTGCCAGGCCATCGACTGGTTCTCGAAGGCCTCCTCCTCGGCGCCGACGAATCCCGTCACCTGCGCCCAGTGATAGAGGCCCTTGGCGATCGAGACCACCGCCATGATGCGGAGGAAGAAGACGAGCCGCCGGGTCCATACATTCTCATCCCGTCGGATCCGGTCCGACGACATCGCCGCAACGGAAATCGCATTGTCCCGCGATTGGTCGCGCGCAGAGGTGTCAGACATCGCAGAAGTCGTCCGTGGAAGCGAAATGGGTCATCGGCGCAGTCTTGGCCCGCCGGGCCGGCAAAATCAATTGCAGTTGCGGCAGATCAACGGCGCCGTGACGTTGCTGGACGAGGATGCTAGAGTTGGATCAAATCAAAAACCAGCCTGCCGTGTTAGGAGAACAAGCCCATGGCGATCAAATTCGGGCGCCCGATCGAACTGCGCGATGCGCCAAAGCGGCAGACGGCCCTCGCCTCCCCGCCGCTGGATTTGACCATACGGCCCCGCCGCAACCGCAAGGCGGAATGGGCCAGGCGGCTGGTGCGCGAAAACGTGCTGACCCCGGACGACCTGATCTGGCCCCTGTTCGTCGTTAACGGCCATAATGTCCGCACCCCGGTTGCCTCGATGCCGGGCGTGGACAGACTAAGTGTCGACCAGGCGGTTCGCGACGCCGAGCGCGCGGCCAAGCTCGATATCCCCTGCATCGCGCTGTTTCCCTACACCGAGCCGTCGCTGCGCGACGAGCAGGGCTCGGAGGCACTCAATCCGGACAATCTCGTCTGCCAGTCGGTCCGTGCGATCAAGAAGGAATTCCCCGATATCGGCGTGCTCTGCGACGTCGCGCTCGATCCCTTCACCAGCCATGGCCATGACGGACTGATCGAGGACGGCAGGATCCTCAACGATGAGACGGTCGCGGTGCTGGTGAAGCAGGCGCTGGTGCAGGCCGAGGCCGGCTGCGACATCATCGCGCCGTCGGACATGATGGACGGGCGGGTCGGCGCGATCCGCGAAGCACTCGACGCCGAGGGCTTTGGCGACGTGCAGATCATGGCCTATGCGGCGAAATACGCCTCCGCCTTCTACGGCCCGTTCCGCGACGCTATCGGCTCGGCCAAGACGCTGACCGGCGACAAGCGCACCTATCAGATGGACAGCGCCAATTCAGACGAAGCCCTGCGCGAGGTCGAGCTCGATATCGCCGAAGGCGCCGATATGGTGATGGTGAAGCCCGGCATGCCCTATCTCGATATCGTGCGCCGGGTGAAGGACACGTTTGCGATGCCGACCTTCGTCTACCAGGTATCAGGCGAATACGCGATGATCGCGGGCGCCGCGCGCAATGGATGGATCGACGGCGAGCGCGCGATGATGGAGAGCCTGGTCGGTTTCAAGCGCGCCGGCGCCGACGGCATCCTGACGTATTTTGCACCGCAAGCCGCGGAGAAGCTGAAGGGGCAATCGTAGTGTAGGGCAAAGCGAAACGTGCCCACCCTCTCTTGCTCCGATCGTGAATGGTGGACGCACTTCGCTTTGCCCACCACACACACGCTCGAGCATTCCAATGACACGTCGATTCCGGCATAGTGCTCCATGGTCGTCTCTCCTCGATGCTTGGAGGGCAGACCGCGGCCCGTTACCCCATCTACCGGACTTAGGCTCACGGCATTGCGCCTCCGAATCGCCGAATATTTGCGCTTGCTGGGGTTCCGGACCTTGGCACCCGGGCAGCCCGTTCCCATGTCCTGCCCGGGATAGGTCCCAGTCGGAGGGGAGATTATGTCTTACGGCGGTTCGGGTAACTATGGTGCCTGGCGTAACGACGGCGGCGTGCCGCCGCATGCGTTCGATCCGCGATTGGAGCCGGAGCTGTTCCGCGGCGTGCTCACCCGGCGGGTATTTGCCTTCCTGATTGACCTGGTTGTGCTTTCGGTCCCCGTCATCCTTGGGTATCTTTTCATCGCCGTGTTCGGCCTGATTACCCTTGGGCTCGGTTGGGCGCTGTTCTGGCTGGCGTGGCCGGCGACGATTGTCTGGGCGATCGTCTATTACGGCGCATCGATCGGCGGCGCCTCGTCGGCGACCGTCGGCATGCGGGTGATGGATCTGGAGTTGCGCACCTGGTACGGGGCGCCAGGCTATTTCGTGCTCGGCGCCATGCATGCGGTGCTGTTCTGGCTGTCGGTCTCGTTCCTCTCGCCGCTTGTGCTGCTGTTCGGCCTCTTCAATAGCCGGCGGCGTTTGCTGCACGACATCGTGCTCGGAACCGTTATCATCAACAGCTCGGCCCGCGCTCACGCGGCATCCGCAGCGCACACTTATTGAGCCAGCCAATTGAGCCCAGCAAGATGATTGACCGCTAGCCTCCGGGGCGCGATGCTGGGAGGCTGTTTTGGAGGCCTGACGACTTGTCGTGACCCAGCATTCGCGTGATACCCCGCAGTTTTACCTGACGGCGCCGTCGCCCTGCCCCTATTTGCCGGGTCGCCATGAGCGCAAGGTGTTCACGCATCTGGTCGGCGACAAAGCGGGCGATCTCAACGATCTGCTCACCCATGGCGGGTTCCGCCGCAGCCAGTCGATCGCCTACCGGCCGGCTTGCGACCAATGCCGGGCCTGCGTGTCGGTGCGCGTGATCGCCAACGAATTCCGACCCTCGCGCAGCTTCCGCAAGGTCCTGGCCCGCAACGCCGACCTCGTCGGCGAGCAGCGTTCCGCAGTGCCGACCTCCGAACAATATTCCGTGTTCCGCGCCTATCTCGACAGGCGCCACCGCCACGGCGGCATGGCCGACATGACCGTGCTCGACTATGCGATGATGGTCGAGGATAGCCATGTCGAGACCCGGATCATCGAGTATCGCAAGCGCGGCATCGACAGCGGCATCACCGGACGCGGCGAGGAGTTGATCGCAGTGGCCCTCACCGATGTGCTGAGCGACGGCCTGTCGATGGTCTATTCCTTCTTCGAGCCGTCGCTCGAGAACCGCTCGCTCGGCACCTTCATGATCCTGGACCACATCGCCCGCGCGCGCCGGCTCGGACTGCCATACGTCTATCTCGGCTACTGGATCGACGGCTCCAAGAAGATGGACTACAAGGCCCGCTTCCTGCCGCAGCAGCGCCTCGCCCCGAGCGGCTGGCTCCGGGTCGATGCGGCCGGCGACATGGCCGCGGAGCCGCAGGACTGACCGGCCCTCAGCCGAAGAGGGTATCGAACAGCAGCTTCACATTCAGGATGACGATGACGCCAGCCACCAGCCAGGCGACCGCGGCGACCGGCATCGATATCGCGAACTTGCCCATCTTGCGCCGGTCGGACACGAACCGCACCAGCGGAATGACCGCGAACGGAAGCTGCATCGAGAGGATGACCTGGCTGAACACCAGCAGGTCGGTGGTGCCGCGCTCGCCATAAAGCGCGGTGACGACAATGACGGGGACGATCGCGATGCCGCGCGTCAGCAGCCGCCGCGCCCAGCTCGGCAGCCGCAAGCTGAGGAAGCCTTCCATCACGATCTGGCCAGCCAGCGTCGCCGTTACCGTCGAGTTGAGGCCGGAGGCAAGCAGCGCCACCGCGAACAGCGTCGAGGCGATGCTGAGGCCAAGCAACGGCGACAGCAGTTCGTAGGCCTGGCTGATATCCGCGACATCGGAATGGCCGCTCCGATGGAAGGTCGCGGCCGCGACCACCAGGATCGCCGCATTGATGAACAGCGCCAGCATCAGCGCGATCGTGGAGTCGGTCGTCGCCCATTTGATCGCGTCCCGCCGTCCCTCTTCGGTGCGCTCATAGGCGCGGGTCTGCACGATGGACGAGTGCAGATAAAGATTATGCGGCATCACGGTCGCGCCGATGATGCCGATCGCGATGTAGAGCATCTCGGGATTGGTGAAGATCTCGCTCGACGGCGCAAAGCCGCGCAGCAGTGCAGCAACCGGCGGGGCCGCCGCGGCGACCTGGATCGCAAAGCAGGTCGCGATCACGATCAGGAGCGCGATGACGAAGGCTTCCAGGAAGCGGAAGCCGCGATTCATCAGGAGCAGCAGCAGGAAGGCATCGAGCGCGGCGAGCAGCGCACCGCCGATCAGGGGAATGCCGAACAGGAGCTTCAACGCGATCGCGGTGCCGATCACCTCCGCCAGATCGCAGGCGATGATCGCGGCTTCGCAGGCGATCCACAGCAGGAAGTTCACCGGGCGCGAATAGGTCGCCCGGCAGGCCTGCGCCAGGTCGCGGTCGGTGACGATGCCAAGCCGGGCCGCGAGCGCCTGCAGAAGGATCGCCATCAGGTTGGACAGCAGGATGACCGAAAGCAGCGTGTAGCCGAACTTCGAGCCACCCGCGATGTCGGTCGCCCAGTTGCCGGGATCCATATAGCCGACCGACACCAGATAGCCCGGTCCGGCGAAGGCAAGCAGCCGGCGCCACCATCGGCCTGCCGTCGGAACCTCGACCGTCGCGTTCACCTCGGGGAGGCTTCGCGTATCCGGCGCGTCGGCGCGCCATCCGGTGGAGGTCGGCAGCACCTGCGGTGCGGTGTCGGGGATCAATCGGGGCGTTCGGGCATCCATGATGCCACAATGCCGGAAAACATTTTTTGTTGCAACTCATTTGCAACTGCATCTAGGAAGTCATCGGGCCACATCCTCAGGCGCCGCTGCCGCGGCCCTCGGAGCGCGTCTTGCTGCGTTGCGGCAAAGTCACACTGCTGCACGAACCCCGCGCGTGTAACGCGGTCGTCACACTGCGACATAAAGTCCCGCGTTAGGGCTCGCTAGGTGGGTATGGGGCGTGCAGTTCACAGTGGAGGCCAGCAATGGCGACAATGAGAACCTTGATCCTCGGCACCGCCGTGGGGCTGATGGCAGCCGGCGGTGCGCATGCGGCCGATCTTCCGATCAAGGCGAAGCCCATCGAATATGTGAAGATTTGCTCGGCTTACGGTCCCGGCTTCTTCTTCATCCCCGGTACCGACACCTGCATGAAGATCGGCGGCTACCTCCGGGTCGACACCACATTCGATGGCGGCGTGCAGGGCTCGCCGGCCTGGAACGGCGACGCAGGACAACATAACCGCTACTTCGACTACTTTGCCGCCCGCTCCCGTATGCTGTTGTCAATCGATACCCGCACCGCCACCGACTATGGCGTGGTCCGCACCTTCGGGCAGGGCCGGTTTCAGTTCTCTACGCTCGGCAACAACACCTTCAACCCGAACTCGATCAATGGCTCGCTGCCGGTCGCAAACTCGCAGCTGCTCGACACTCCCGGCGGCGGCGTTACTACCATCCAATTCCTCTTTATCCAGTTCGCAGGCTTCACGTTCGGTCAGTCGGCGTCGGCCTACTCCTCGCCTTGGCAGGGCTTCCCCGGCAACATCTCGGACTTCCTGCTCGGCGGCCAGAACAATGATACCGGCGTCAACAACATCCAATACACTGCGGATTTCGGCAACGGAGTGACCGGCACCATCGGCCTCGACGATCCGACGGTATGGGACCGCACCGCCGTCTACAACCTGTCGCTGCCGCTGAACGCCACGCTGAACACGGGCAACGCTTATGCCGGCGTCCACGCGCCCGATGTGGTCGGCAACATCCGCGTCGACCAGGCTTGGGGTCTGTTCCAGATTTCCGCCGCGGCGCATGAGGTCAACGCCTCCTACAATGTCCTGAACGCCCTTGGAGCGCCAGCGGGCGCCGTCGGCCTGCCAGGCGCGGCGCCGACCGGAGCGTCCGAGCTTTCCGGACATCCCGACACCTCCTGGGGCGGCGCGGTCATGGCGGCGTTACAGATCAAGAATATCCCGACCGGTACCGGTGACGACATCAAGATGGACGCGAGCTATTCCAAGGGAGCGACCAAATACATCATCTCGTCGGCTTCAACCTCGCCGAGCTTTGCCATGTTCGGCAGCTCCAGCACTTTTGGCGCCTATCAGAGCATCGGGTTCGGGGCGACGACCGATGCCGTCTATCTGCCGGTCGCAGCCGGCGGCGATGGCTCGCTGCATCTGACGGAGGCCTTTGGCATTCGTGGTGCGTTCAACCACAACTGGGACCCATATTGGTCGTCGAGCCTCTTCGGCTCGTATGTGGGCGTCCGCCATGACGGCGCGGCCAAGGCCTTCATCTGCGCGAACTACACCACGCCCGGCAAAGCGGTCAGTGCGGACTACGTCTGCAACCCCGACTTCAACTTGTCGCAGCTCGGTGTCATCACCCGCTGGACCCCGGTCAAGAACCTGACCTTCTCCGCCGAATTCATGTGGTTCCACCTCGACCAGAAATTCCAGGGCTCCGCGGTCCTTGGAGCTTCGGCCCCAAAGCCTACCGCGCGCTACGAGTTCAGCGATCAGGACACGTTCCACCTGCAGCTTCGCGCCCAGCGGAACTTCTGACCGGCTGAGAACAGCTATTGATCCTGACCGTGGGCGAACTTGTCCACGGTCTATCGCCAGTTTGAAAGCACCGCGGCGGCCTGTCACGCCGGCGCTGTCGGAAAGCGGGTGGGTTTGGCCGTCCTCGGGTCAGACAATGTCGACAAACGACATTCCGAGGAATTTCTGCCATGCCCGCCCTCAAGGCCCCTCACCTGCCTCCGACCTTCGGCCGTCTGGCCTGGTCGAACCTCGCCGCACAATCGGCCGAGCAGATCGCGCTGGCAGCCGCTCCCATCGTGGCGGTGCTCCTGCTCGGCGTCGGCGAGGGCCAGACTGGCCTGCTGCAGACCGCGCTGACACTGCCCTTCATCCTGTTTGCGATCCCCGCGGGCCTGCTCGCAGACCGCTTCTCGCGGCGGGTCCTGATGGCGGGCTCCGAAGCGTTGCGTGCGGCGGCGCTGGCCGCAACGCTGCTCCTGATCTGGCTCAGCCTGTTGACGCTGCCCCTGCTCTCCGTGCTCGGCTTCATCGCCGTGTGCGGGACCGTTGCCTACAGCGTCGCCGCGCCCGCGCTGGTGCCGTCGCTGGTGACGCCAGATCAGTTGCCAACGGCGAATGCGCGGATCGAACTGGCCCGCACCGTCGCTTTCGCCAGCGGGCCTGCGCTCGGCGGCGTGCTGGTCGGATGGGTCGGTGCCGCGCCGGCCTTCGGATTTGCCGCCGCACTCTCGGTGATCGCCGTGGTGCTGCTGGCCGGCATCCATGAGCCGGCCCGCGCGCCGGCGCCACGTCGACATCCGCCGCTGGAGATCAAGGAAGGCGCCGTGTTCGTGTTCCGTCATGAGCTGCTGCGACCGGTGTTCATCACCCAGTTCATCTTCAACACCGCTTCCTTCCTGCTGCTCGCGGTGTTCGTGCCCTATGCCGTCAGGCATCTCGGCCTCTCCGCAACCGGCGTCGGCACCACGCTCGCGATGTATGGTGTCGGCATGGTGGTCGGCGCGCTTGCGGCAACGCGGGTGATGCGACGTCTTGCGTTCGGCACTGTGATCGGGCTCGGCCCGGTGACCGGCTTCATCGCCTCCACCATCATGGCGCTGACGACAATTGTCCCTACGCCTCTGCTTGCGGGCCTGAGCTTTTTCCTGCTCGGCGTCGGTCCGATCCTGTGGGTGATCTCGACGACCACGCTCCGGCAATCGGTGACGCCGCCTTCGCTGCTCGGCCGTGTCTCCGCCATCAACATCATGAGCTACGGCGCGCGCCCGCTCGGCTCCGCACTGGGCGCGATCGTCGGCGGGCTTTTCGGCGCCGAGACCTGCCTCTGCCTTGCCGCGGCAATCTTCGCCGCGCAGGCGCTGGTGATCCTGCTGTCGCCGGCGGTCTCCCTCGTCAGACAACCCGACATGGTCAGCGAACCGGCGGGATGTTGATGAGAGAAAGATTCAACTGATCTGATCTGCGATCGGAGAATGTTTTGCGTCAGAGCCGAGGGCCGGCCACGACGGCCAAATTAGTGGCTGGTCTTTCCCGCTTTGTATGATACACGTCATCCAATAGCCGAGCGGGAGCACTATGACCGATCAGACTGCAACCATTGACGCCGCCGCATCTCGCCCCGAATCCTCCTCCTCCGGCGCCCTGCAGATCGCGGTTCTGGCCGCGCTTGCGGCCACCGGTACGCTGGCCACCAACATCCTGCTGCCGTCGCTGCCGCAGATGGCGGCCTCGCTGAAGGTGACGACCGCGGCGGTCACGTCGGCCATCACGATCTTTCTCGCCGTGTTCGCGCTCGGCCAGCTCATAGTTGGTCCGATCTCGGATCGCTTCGGCCGTCGCTGGCCGGTTCTGATCGGTTTCGCCGTGTTCTTTGCCGGCAGCGTCTGGTGCAGCCTGGCAGAAGATCTCCCGAACCTCTTGATCGGCCGCGTCGTCCAGGCCGCCGGCGCCTGCGCAACCTCGGTATTGTCGCGCGCCATAGCCCGCGACCTGTTCACCGGTGCCGCATTGGCACGCGCGATGGCGCTGATCATGATCGCGATGGCGGCCGCGCCGGGTTTCTCGCCGCTGCTCGGCGGCGCGCTCGATCACTATTTCGGCTGGCGCTCGGAATTCGTGCTCGTCGCGGCCTTTGCGGCTCTCGGCGCGTTCGCCTATGGCGCCACGCTCGGAGAAACCCACCATTCGACGCGGATCCCGCTCAACCCTCTCGCCATCATCAGCACCTATCTCGGTCTGATCGCAGATCGCCGCTTCGTTGTGCCGACGGCGACCGTCAGCCTGATCATGGGAGGCCTGTTTGCGATGTTCTCGGCCGCGCCCCGGATCTTGATCGAGGCGCTGCATTTCTCACCGATCGAGCTCGGCCTGTTCTTCGCCGGCACGGTGCTGATCGTGTTCGCCTCCGGCTGGCTCGCGACAAGGCTTGCGCCGCGCTTTGGCCTCGACCGCTCGATCAAGGGTGCATTATTGGCGGCAGCCATCGGCGGCGCCGCCATGTTGTTGGTCTCGCTCTTCACCCCGAGCTTCCTGCCGTTCCTGACTGCGATGAGCGTGTTCCTGCTCGGCATGGGCATCGTCAACCCACTCGGCGTCGCGCAGGCGCTATCACCGTTCGGCGAAAAGGCCGGTGCGGCTTCCGCACTGCTCGGCTTCTGGCAAATGATGAACGCGGCGATCGGAGTCTGGCTCGCAGCAATCGTGTCGCATGAGGCAATGTTCGGGCTCGGCGTGGTGCTGACCGCGTTCTCACTGATAGCGGTCGGCCTATACGCGCTACGGGCCAAGCAGGGCTAGCTCGCGAGGTAGCGCTCGTATTTTCCGGCCACGACTTCGTCCGCCGCAACGTCGGGATCGAGCGTATAGAGGTCTTGCGCCCGGCTGATGCCGCGCAGCGCGAAGCGCCCGGTCGAAACCAGATAGTTCCGCCCTGCTCCATCCAGGCCATCCCGGAACGCCTGCGAGGTCAGCAGTTCCCGATCGACCGAGCTGCACATCGAAGCAATCCGGCTGACTTCGTTGACCGCCGGCCCTACCACGGTGAAATCGAGCCGGTCCTCGCTGCCGATATTGCCATAGAACACCTCGCCGACATGCAGCCCGACATAGGCTGAGGTGGTCGGCCGACCCTCGCTGGCACGGCGGACGTTGAGCGCATTCAGATTGCGGCGCAAGCGATGCTCGGCCCGAAGCGCAGCCCGTTTTGCGCCTCCCATGTTCTCCTGCGTGAACATCGCCAGCACGCCGTCGCCGATCAGCTTCAGCACCTCGCCGCCGGCATCGTGGATCGCGTCGATCGAGGCCTGAGCATAATCGTTGAGGAACGGGATGATCTCGTCCGGCCCGATGCGCTCGCCGATCGCGGTCGAGCCGCGCACGTCCGAATACCACAACACCGCCTTGATGCGCTCGGTGACGCCGCGCGAGATGCGGCCGCGCATCACCTGCTCGGCGGTCTCGCGCCCGAGATAGACCCGCGCCAAGGTGCGCGCGATGTCGACTTGCGCAGCCGATTTCACCGCGAGCCCCAAGACCGGCACCAGGTCGCGCAGCGCCGCCATGTGATGCTCGCCAAATCCTTCGGACTGGCGGGTGGTCCAGGAGGAGTAGAAGCAGTCCATCTCGCCGATCGTGCCGGCCTCGCCGAACCGGTGCACAAAGGAGACGAAATGCTTGTGGCCCTTTTCCGCGAGGTCGTTGATCATGGAGAAATCGGGCGTGGCGCAATCGGCCAGGTCGATCACCATCTCTTCGTGCCCATTTTGCAGCATGTGGTAGAAGGTCGAACGCCGCCAATTCTGGTTGGCATCACCGCTGGAGGTCGAGCCGTATTCGAAAGCGTCGCTTTCATTGGTCTCGCTGTCGCTCCAGCGGAACCCGTGGCCTTCGAAGATCGGGTGCAGGGTATCGATGAAGACGATTGCACGTGACAGCGGCATTCCGGCCGCGCGGCAGCGTTCGCAGAAACCGCGCAGCAGATCGTTTTCGGGCAGGCCGGTCAGACCCTGTCTGACCAGCCAGTTCATCAGGCGCAGGCGGGGCGTCAGTTCCATGCGCGGATTATGCCGGGCAATCGTGTCGCGCGAAAGATCGGTTGGCGGCCCAGAGCGCGACTTGACGACAGTTCCGTGACAGCGGCAAATGCTGGGAATAACGAGGCAAGACAGAAACGCGACGGTCCGATGAGCGCCCGGCAGCTTCCGATCATTCTGGCGCTCGGCACCACCCAGACCCTGGCCTGGGCCTCGAGCTACTACCTGCCCGCGGTGCTCGCCGATCCCATCGCCAGAGATCTCGGCATCGGCCCCAACTGGATCTTCGCCGCCTTCTCCGCCTCGCTCGTGCTCTCGGCGCTCCTTGGCCCGCGGATCGGCCGCCAGATCGACCTGGTCGGCGGCAGGTCCGTGCTGTCGATCTCCAATCTGACGCTGGCCGCAGGACTGGTGCTGCTCGGCCTCACGCAATCGATTCCTCTGCTGCTGCTCGCATGGCTTTTCCTTGGGATCGGCATGGGATACGGCCTCTATGATGCCGCTTTCGGCGCGCTCGGACGCATCTATGGCGAGGCGGCGCGGCGCCCGATCACCGGCATCACGCTGATGGCGGGCTTTGCCTCCACCGTCGGCTGGCCGCTGAGCGCGCTGGGGCTTGAGACGATCGGCTGGCGCAACACCTGCTTTGCCTGGGCGGCGGCGCATCTCTTGATCGGCCTGCCGCTCAACTGGCTGATGCTGCCGCCGATCCCCGGCGCCAAGGCCGCGGCCGCCAATGCGGTGAAGCCGCATATCCCGATCGACCGGCCGATGGTCCTGCTGGCGTTTGCGTTCGCGACCGCCTGGACCGTCACCGGCGCGATGGCGGCGCACTTCCCACGCATCCTGGAAGCGGCCGGCGCGACCCCGGTGCAGGCAATTGCCGCCGGCGCCCTGATCGGGCCGGCGCAGGTCGGCGCGCGCGTGGTCGAGGCGTGGCTGCTCAGCCGCTACCATCCGCTGCTCTCGACCGAATTGGCCTGTCTCGGCCACCCGATCGGCGCCGCGATCGTGGCGATCGCCGGCGGCGGCGCGGCAAGCGTCTTCGCGCTTTGCCACGGCGCCGGCAACGGCATCCTGACCATTTCGCGCGGCACATTGCCGCTCGCGATCTTCGGCTCGCAGAACTACGCCTACCGCCTCGGCATCATCGGCGCCCCGGCCCGGATGGCGCAGGCGGCGGCCCCGCTGCTGTTCGGGCTGTTGCTCGAACGCATGGGCAGCGGCATCCTGATCGTCTCCTCCGCACTCAGTCTCGCGGCATTGGGGGCGCTGCTCCTGGTGCGCGACAACAAGCCAGCACCGCAATAGGCAGCCATTCCATCTGCCCCATCACTCATAAAACGCCGGTGCCATCTTCAGGCTATCGCGCTGGGCCTTGTCGTGATTGATCCAGAGTTGCGCCTTCTCTTTCGTGAGCGTCTCCGCGATCTTCTGCATCGAGGCCGTCGTCTGCTCCTTGCTGGCATTCATCGACGGCACCCGGCGGTTATCCCAGTTGTCCCTGAAGTGGACGGCGTCGCCGGAAAGTACGACCGCCCCGGTCTTCGGCAGTTTCACCAACAGCGACTGGTGGCCCGGCGTGTGCCCGGGCGTCGACAGGATCACCACATTGCCATCACCAAACACATCCCGGTCGCCGTCCAGCTTGGTCACCGGATGCTCCGCCTTGAAGCGCGGCTGGTTGTTGGCGCCGGGCCAGTCATATTCGGCTTTCTGCACATAGAGCATCGCGGTCGGGAACATCTCCACATTGCCGATGTGGTCCGGATGGGTATGCGAGACCGCCATCGCCTTGATGTCGGACGGCTTCACGCCGATCTGGTCGAACTGCGCGGCCAGCGTCTTGGGACGCCGCCAGATCACCGCTTTCGTATCCGACGGCACGAGCCCGTCCGGCATGCTCGCCACCGCGTCGGGAATGCCGGTGTCCCACAGGAACCACCCTTGCGCGTGCTTGATCAGATAGCAGTTGTCGACGAAATCCATCGACTTGCCTTCGTTGACACCGGGCGACCAGCGCGAGATGTCGCCCGCAACGCCCTCGCCGCAATTGAGGATATAGAGCTTCTCGACGCCCGGCTTTTCCGATTGGGCGCGCGCAGGACCCGCAGCCGCCGCAACCAACAGCAGCGCCACCGCAACACCGATTGTTGTCTTCACGTTCCGCTCCCTCGACTAATCGCCCCCAGCGTTCGAGGAAGGAATATTACGTCATCGCCGGCGGCAATCGTCACCGCTGACGGTCTTTTGATCTCTCAAGCCGCGTGCGCCGGCTCGTGATGCGGACAGGTCTCGACCTCGATCGTGACATGGCTGAGACCGTGCAGACCGCTGAGACGGCGCTTGTAGGTCGCGGGCGGCAGCGGATGGTCGGAGACAACCGAGATCACCGCCGCGCGATGGCCGGGACCGACCTGCCACAGATGCAGATCGGTGATGCGGTCGCCCTTGGTCTCGAGCCGGTCGCGAATGACCGCCTCGAGCTTCTTGTCGGCGCTGACGTCGAGCAGGATCGCGCCTGACGCCTTGATCAGGCCAAAGGCCCAGCTCGCGATCACAGCGCTGCCGATGATCCCGACTACCGGATCGGCCCAGACCCATCCCGCGGACATCGCAACCAGCAGCGCCGCAATGGCGAGGATGGAGGTTGCGGCATCCGCCATCACGTGGACGTAAGCCGCGCGAAGATTGTTGTCGTGGTGGTGGTGATGATGATCGTCGTCGTCATGGTCATGAGAATGGCCATGACCGTGATGATGGTCGTGGTCGTCGCGGAGCAGCCAGGCGCTGATGAGGTTGACGGCAAGTCCGAGCACGGCAACCGAGATCGCTTCCCCGTAGGCAATGGACACCGGATGGAACAGCCGGTCCACGCTTTCCCAGGCGATCTGCGTAGCGATCATCGCCAGAATGATCGCGCTGGCAAAGGCGGCGAGATCGCCGAACTTGCCGGTGCCGAAACTGAAGCGCGCGTTGCCCACTTGCCGCCGCGCGAACAGATAGGCCAGCCCGGCAATGCCCAGCGCCGCCGCATGCGTTCCCATGTGCCAGCCGTCGGCGAGCAGCGCCATCGAGCCGGACCACCAACCTGCCGCGATCTCCCCGATCATCATGACCGTGGTCAAGGCCACCACGAGCCAGGTGCGCCGTTCGTTATGGGCGTGGGTCGCGCCCAGGAAGACGTGATCGTGGGTCCACTGTTCGATCGAATGCGAGTGCATGGTTCATCTCCGGATAGTCCGCTCGTCGAATATAGCGATTGCGACGGACGGCCGTTAGAGCGTTTTCAAGCGAAGTGGACACCGGTTCGCGTGAAGAAAACACGTCAAAATAAGAATCTAGAGCTTCGGTTCTGATTCAGTCAGAACCGAAGCTCTAGACTAATTCCTCCGGCGCCAGCTTGCAGGCGGCACCGTCGGCCTCGACCTGCAGCGTCGCATGATGGATCTTGAAGCGGTGCGAGAGCTGCGCGCAGACGTGATGCAGGAAGGCATCGTCATGTCCGCCGGGCCGGACCAGGTGCGCGGTCAGCGCCGTCTCGTTGGTGCTCATGGCCCAGATGTGCAGATCGTGGACCTCGGAGACGCCGTCGAGCGTGCGCAAAAACTCCCTCACCTCGACGAGCTCGATACCGCGCGGCACCGCGTCGAGCGCGAGGTTGACGCTGTCGCGCATCAGACCCCAGCCGCTGACCAGCACGACGAAGGCGATGATGAGGCTGATCGCCGGGTCAATCCATAGCCATCCCGTCGACATGATCAGCAGCGCGGCGATGACGACGCCGAACGAGACGCCGGCATCCGCCGCCATGTGGAGATAAGCGCCGCGAATGTTGAGGTCGCCGTGCCGCCCGCGCATGAACAATAGTGCCGTGAAGCCGTTGACGAGAATCCCGAGCGCCGCGACCCAGACCACTGTCCAGCTCGCCACCTCGGCCGGCGCGCGCAGCCGGTTGACCGCCTCCACCGCGATGCCGCCGACCGCGACCAGCAGGAGCCCGGCATTGAACAATGCGGCGAGGATCGAGGCGCGGCGATAGCCGTAAGTATGCCTCTCCGTCGGCCGCCTCCCCGCAAGCCACGCCGCCCCCCATGCCAGCAGCAGCGAGAACACGTCCGAGAGATTGTGGACGGCATCGGAGATCAGCGCCAGCGAATTGGCGGCATAGCCGAACACCAGCTCGGCGATCACGAAGGCGGTGTTGAGCGACGCGCCAATGGCAAAGGCCCGGCCGAAATCATCCGGGGCATGGCTGTGCCCGGCATGATCATGCGCATGGGAGTGATCGTGATGATGATGCGCCATGGGAAGAATTTATAGCGCGTCGATTTGCGAATACTATTACGGCGCGGAAAGCGTAGGGCGGATTAGCCGAAGGCGTAATCCGCCGCTTCGCGGCAAGATGGCGGATTACGGCTTGCGCCTAATCCGCCCTACGTAACTACTCCACGCCGCGGTTGAACTTGTTCGACTTCGGCAGGCCGTGCGCGAGGCGGCCGGCGTCGGCGCGGTTGCCGCGCCAGTCGGCGAGCTCCTTGATGCTCATGCCGTGCTCGCGGCCCGCGGAATCCTTCCAGGTCAGGCCCGCCTTGGAATCGAACACCGCGACGTCGGACAGCGAGGCGCTGGTGTATTTCTGCAACCGCACGCCGCGGCCGCGGGCCATTTCCGGCACCTGATCGAGCGGGAACAGCACCATCTTGTGATTGGTCCCGATCACCGCGACGGTGTCGCCTGCGACGGTTGCGAGCGCGCGCGCCTCGTTCGGCATGTCGACGTTCAGCACCTGCTTGCCCTTGCGGGTGGTGCCGACGCAGTCGTCCTCGTTGACGACGAAGCCCTGTCCTTCACTGCTGGCGACCAGGAATTTGCGGCCGCCCTTGTTGACGAACAGCGACACGATCGCCGCATCCTGCTCCATGTCGATGAACATGCGGATCGGCTCGCCATGGCCGCGACCGCCCGGCAGCTTCGCCACATCGAGCGAGTAGAATTTCCCGTTGGTGGCGAACAGCAGGAGCTTCGAGGTGGTCTCGGCGAAGAAGGCGTGATCGAGCTTGTCGTCGGTCTTGAAGGCAAGGCCCGAGAGGTCGGCGACATGGCCCTTGAGCGTGCGCACCCAGCCCTTCTCGGAGATCACGACGGTGACCGGCTCGCGCTCGACGAAGGCCTCCTCGATCGCGGCGAGATCATGCTCGGGCGCATCCGCAAAGGTGGTGCGGCGCTTGCCGAGCGGCGTCTTCGGCCCGAACATGTCGCGGACCTTCTTCACCTGCTCGCCGACCTTGGCCCATTGCTCGGTCTCGGAGCGGAGCAGCTGTTCGATGCCCTTCAATTCCTTGCGGAGGTCCTTGTCCTCGGTGCGGATCTCCATCTCCTCGAGCCGGCGCAAGGAGCGCAGGCGCATGTTAAGGATGGCGTCGGCCTGGACCTCGGTGAGCTTGAACGTCTTCATCAGCACCGGCTTCGGCTCGTCCTCGGTGCGGATGATCTTGATCACCTTGTCGATGTTCAGATAGGCGATGAGGTAGCCGCCGAGGATCTCCAGCCGGTTCTCGATCTGACCCTTGCGATAATTCGAGCGGCGCACCAGCACATCGCGCAGGTGGTCGAGCCATTCGCGAAGGCACTCGGCGAGGCCGACCACCTTGGGGATTTTCCCCTTCACCAGCACGTTGAGGTTCAGCGAAATCTTGCTTTCCAGCTCGGTCAGCCGGAACAGCGACTCCATCATCAGTTCGGGATCGACATTGCGCGACTTCGGCTCGATCACCAGCCGAACGTCATCCGCCGACTCGTCCCTGACCTCGCCGACCAGTGGCAATTTCTTCTGGTCGATGAGCTCGGAGATCTTCTCGACCAGGCGCGATTTCTGCACCAGCCACGGGATCTCAGTGACCACGATCACCCAGGTGGCGCGCGCACCCTCTTCCTGCTTCCAGCGCGCACGCGTGCGGAACGAGCCGCGGCCGGTGCTGTAGGCCTCGGTGATCGCTTCCTTGGAATCGATGATGATGCCGCCGGTCGGGAAATCCGGGCCCTTCACCCATCGCAAGAGCGCCTTCGACTTGGCGTCGGGCTTCTCGATCAGGTGCAGTGCCGCGTCGCAGAGCTCGGCGGCATTGTGCGGCGGGATCGAGGTCGCCATGCCGACCGCGATGCCCTGAGAACCGTTGGCGAGCAGGTTCGGGAAGCCGCCGGGCAGAACCACCGGCTCCTTCGACTGGCCGTCATAGTTGGCGCGGAACTCGACGCCGTCCTCGTCGATGCCCTCGAGCAGCAGCCGCGCGACATCGGTCATGCGCGCTTCGGTGTAGCGGTAGGCGGCGGGGTTATCGCCGTCGATATTGCCGAAATTGCCCTGGCCGTCGACCAGCGGGTAGCGCGAGGAGAAATCCTGCGCGAGGCGCACCATGGCGTCGTAGATCGCCTGGTCGCCATGCGGATGGAACGAGCCCATCACGTCGCCGACAATCTTTGCCGATTTCTTGAACGGCGAGCCCGGATCGAGGCGCAGCAGCCGCATCCCGTAAAGGATGCGCCGGTGCACCGGCTTCAGCCCGTCGCGGGCGTCCGGCAGCGCACGATGCATAATGGTCGATAGCGCGTAAGCGAGATAGCGCTCTTCCAGCGCATCGCGCAGCGGTACCTCGTGGATCTCCGGCGGTTCCGGCGGAATCAGTGCTTTTCCCATGCCGACGGGTTAACCGCTCCGGGCGAATCGGGCAAGAATCGATTCGGCACCATACCCCGCAGAAAAAGCCCGATTTTTCAGCCTGCACCCGCCAGGGTCGCCGGGTTCGGCGTGGCATGGCCATTGGTGATGTTGAATTGCGGGATATGGCCGAGCCCGGTCACGAGATCGGCATCGGCGCCCAGCACCTTCTTCCACTCGTGCCCCTCGGTCAGGATCACGCCGACGCCGGCGACCTCGGCGCCGGCCTGCCGCACCAGCTTCAAGGTCGCAGCCAGGCTCGAGCCGGTCGCCACGACGTCATCGACCACGACGACCCGCCGGCCCTTCAGCAGCGGGATCGCCCGGCGGTCGAGCAGCAGCCGCTGCGAGCCGGATGAGGTCACCGATTGCACATACTCGACCAACGCGTCGCCCAAATGAATCTTCGGCGATTTCTGCACGATGACATATTGGTCGAGCCCGAGATGGCGCGAGACCTCGATGGCGACGGGAATGCCGAGCGTCGCCGCGCCGACCACGATGTCCGGCTCCTTCCCCTTCAGCCGCGCGGCCAGCGCCTTTCCGATGCGCTCACCGAAGCCGACGCCCATGTCGATCACCATCAGAAGCGAAATCGCCAGGCGCTCGTTGATGGCGACGAGCGGCAGCTCCGTCGGCTCGCCGCCGATGTCGACAGTATAGGTGGCGGGGGTGAGTGCGCTCATGTGGTCCTGCCCGGATTTGTCAAAGGAAAGTCGGTCTGGATGGTGAGCCAGCCGATGTCGCGCCAGCTCGTGCGCGCCATCTTCGGATCGAAGCCGTAGATCGACAGCGCCAGCGCGATCGTCTCGGCCATGCGGAACGTCTGCACCATCAGCGGCACGCCGCGCGCCAGCGCATAGAGGACGCGCCGCGGCAAGGGCCCGCGGTCGAGTTCGAGGCCGCGCGCCCGCTGGGTCTCGCCGATGCTCTGGAACTCCTCGCGCATCAGCGGGATCATGCCGATCACGAGCACCAGCACCAGCGTCAACGAGCCCGGCAAGCGCAGCCGGCTGCAGGCCGCAAGCAGCGTGCCGGCCGACGTAGTCTCGATCGCGACGAAGAAACTGCCGGTGGTGGCGATCAGGCGGAAGGCCATGCGCAGCGCATCATCGATCGCCGCGGCGAGCGGCGTCCCGTTCCAGACGAAACTCAAGGTCCAGCTCAGCGTCACCAGGCCGCCGACCAGCGCCATCAGTTTGAGATAGCCTCTGGTTTGCGGCAGCCGGCAGGCGATCACGGCCGCCAGCACGACCGCGGCGATCACGCCAGCCGTCACCGCGCTGCCGGCGACCCAGCCGAGCGATGACAGCACCAGCGCCGCCAGCAATTTGACGAACGGGTTGATGCGATCAAGCCGATGCACGCTGGCCTCCTCCTGATGTTGTGACGTTCTGGTCCGGGCGCGGCCAGCCGCGACGCGCAAATACGTCCGAGGACCAGGCCGCCTCGGTCGTCCCGTCGAAGGCCAGCCGGCCATCCTCCAGGATCAGTACGCGGTCGGTGGCGCGGTCGACAAGCTGCAGGTCGTGCGAGACCAGCAGCGCCGCACAACCCCGTGCGCGGCAGCGGTCGAGGAAGGCCAGCACGCCGGCACGTGAGACGCTGTCGCAGGCGATCAGCGGCTCATCCAGGATCACGACCGACGGCGCCGTCGCCTCGATGCAGACCAGCGCCAGCATCAACTGCTCGCGCGCCGACAGCGCGAATGGCGAAAGCTCGGCGCGGTCGGCGAGACCGACGCCCTGCAAAAGTTCGATCGCCCGTTCGCGATGCGCAGCAACGGCCTTGGCGCCGGCATCGCCGCCGGACAGCGAGAACACGACCTCCTCCACGACCGAGAGCAGGAAGAACATCCGCCGCAAATTCTGCGCGACATAACCGATCTCGCGCGCCCGCTGCGCGATGGTCCAGCCGGCGCTATCGCGGCCGCCGATCTCGGTCGCGCCGCCGGCCGCCTTCTGCAGGCCGAGCAGCGTACGCATCAGCGTGGTCTTGCCGGCGCCGTTGCTGCCGATCAGCCCCGCTACCTCGCCTTTTCCGAGCGAGAGCTCAATCGACCGCAGCACCGGCTCGCCGTTCGGACGGCGCAGCGTGCTCGAAAGCTGCCGGACCGAGAGCGCCGGGCCCGACTGTGCCGGCCGCACCACGGCCCGCGGCGCCGGCGCCGCAAAGGGCGGCTCGATGCCGGCGACCGCATACGGCGTGGTCGCGCGAACGGCCGCCTGCCAGGACAGATCGTCGATGATGCCGCCCTCCTTCAAGAACACCACACGATCGGCCACGCCATCGAACCAGGCGAGATCCTGCTCGGCGATCAACAGCGTCAGCTTCGTTTTCCTAAGCTCGCGCAGGATGCCGATCATGCGCAGCCGCGCATCGGGATCGAGTCCGCTGGTCGGCTCATCCAGGATCAGCACGTCCGGTTGCCAGACCAGCGCCGAGGCAAGCGCCGCGATCCGGCGTTCGCCACCCGAAAGCGTGCGCACGGTGCGACCGATCAGCCGCCCAATGTTCATCTGCGCGATCACGGCGCCGACGCGCGCGCGGATTTCCGCCTGCGCCACGCCTCGGTTCTCCAGCGGAAAAGCGATCAGGTCTTCGACCGAAAGATCCCAGACCTGGTCCTCGACCGATTGCAGCACGAGGCCAACGCGGCGAAACAACTCGCTGCCCGCAATCGCGCCGAGATCGGTGCCGTCGAGCGACACCGCGCCCTCCATGCGCTGCGGCCGGATCAGCTTCGGAATGAGACCGGCCGCGACCGCAAGCAGCGTCGATTTTCCCGAACCGCCCGCCCCCGTCACGATCGTGGTGCTGCCGGCTTCGAGACGGAGATTGATATCGGACAGCACGTGAGCGTCGGCCCGAAAGCCGACGCTTACTCCACGCAGATCAAGCATCAAGTAGCGCTCCCCAAGGCGGTCAGAACCGGTGCAGCGTGCCCCGGCTGATGCCGGCAAGCAGCCTGGCGCCGGGACGTACCAGCAGCGGCGTTCCGATCACCATCGGCACGATGTCCGACAGGCCGATATAGAGCATCGCATACCAGAACGGGAAAATGCCGAGCACCGCCAGACTCGCCGACACCGCCGCCACCATGATGATGCCGACCACCGCGCAGATCACCGCGATCTTGAGCAGCACCGGCATCGACAGGTCGAAATTGGTCTTGCGCAGATTGACCAGCATCGGCGGTACGGCGCCGGTGAGCCCGACCATGATGCCGTCCACGATGAGCGAATGCGCGGGAATGAAGGTGCCGGCGAGCAGCGACCAGACGATGGTGCCGATATAGCCGCAGATGAACCCGCTCTTCGGCCCGAGCAGCAGCCCGATCAACGGCGGCAGGAACGCGAAGATGCGCCACTGGATCACGCCGGGCACAAGCTGGATCGGATTGGCGTAGGCCCACAACACGCCCGTCGCCACGCCGCAGACGACCGCAAGGACGATAGGAAAGAAACCGACCGAATCGGATTCGCTGTAGGTGATTTGCGTACTCATTGCATGCTCCCCGTCATGAGTTTGCCCTGAGATTTTTCAGGCAAGTTTCGGGCCATGCGGCATGGAACGGGCCGAGGGTTGCACGCAATAGAACCACCATGTGTGGGTTGGCAATTTCGGCGCGCATTGCCGTCAGGGCGGGGCAGTGATCCGGGCCCGACGGCGCACCACCGCATTGATGAAGCCTTCCCTCGCGTCGGAGTGCCCCTGCCCGCGCGGCTCCAGCACATTGCGCAGGAGGAAGCGGCCGGTGAGCGCAAAGCCATCGAGCAGGTCCTGGTCCGAGCAGGTGCCGGCGCCGTCATCGTCCTCGCGCAGGAACGGCGGCAGCCGCATCAGGCGATCGCGCCAGGGCTCGCCGGCGGCGCGCGAGACTGCGCCGCCCGATTTCGGCGAGACGTAGACCAGTTCGGAGGTCGCGCCCGTCGCCGCGCAGTTCGAGAGGTCGAGCCCGAAGCCGAGTTCGGTCAGCATCGCCAGCTCGAAGCGGATGAGATGGATCGCGGCGCCGCCGGCATCCTCGAAATCATCCAGCGTCCGCTCCAGCATCTCGTAGATGTCCTGGTGCGGATCGCGTTCCGGCAACAGCCGCGCCAGCGAAGCCAGATGGGTGATGCCATAAACGGCATGCGACGACGCCAGCAGGTTCGCCGCGCGCAGCCGCGTACCGTCGAGCTGGTAATAGCCGAGATGCTCGTCGAGCCGCGCCCGCCACATCGCGGTGACGCTGTTGCCGGGCTGCAGCAGCGGCCGCATCCGCGCGCTGGCCCCGCCGCGCACCAGGCCGAGATGGCGGCCGTGCTCGCGCGTCAGGAGCTCGACAATGGCGGAAGATTCGCCATGCCGCCGCACCCCGAGCACGATGCCTTCGTCGGACCATTCCATGACGCGGAGAGTAGCATGTAGGGTGGGCAAAGCGTAGCGCGCCCACCATTCACGATCGGTGCAAGAGGTGGTGGGCACGCTTCGCTTTGCCCACCCTACGCACCACTCGGCCCTACGCGTTGAACCAGCCGTGGGCGTCGCCGGTGAAGGAGAAATAGAGCCCGGCGGCCGTCAGCGCGCAGGAGATCACCTCGACGCCGCTGTCGAGCTGGATGCCGGTGGTGCCGATCACCTGCAACAGCGAGATCACCGACAGCAACAGCACCGCCGCCAGCACCCAGCGCGGCCAGTTCTTGCGGTGCTGTGCCGCCAGGTAAACGAAGTAGACCAGGAGCAGGATCAGGCCGGCCTGCAGCCAGGTGACGACCGTGATCATCTGCTCGGTCATCTCGCCACCCGGGGTGCGGTCCTGGAACGCCACCGACAGCGCGTCCAGCGTCAGCGACAGATACAGCAGCACCTCGAACAGAAGCACGTTTCTGGGTACTTTCATCGGAAGAGCCCGATCATTCCTTGGGAAACTCCAGTCCCATTTCCCGGTAGCGGTCGGGATCGTCGCCCCAATTCTCGCGCACCTTCACGAACAGGAACAGGTGCACGGGGACGCCCATGATCTCGGCGATCTCCTTCCGCGCCTCCGCGCCGATCGACTTGATCGTGGCGCCGCCCTTGCCGAGCACGATCTTGCGCTGGCTCTCGCGCTCGACAAAGATTGTCTGCTCGATGCGGATCGACTTGTCGTTGCGCTCGGTCCAGCTATCGGTCTCGACCGTCGATTGGTACGGCAGCTCCTGGTGGAGCTTCTGATAGATCTTCTCCCGCGTGATCTCCGCCGCCAGGTGCCGCATCGGCGCGTCCGACATCTGGTCCTCGGGATAGAGGAACGGCCCGGCGGCCACCATGCCTGCCAGCGCCCTGCGCAGATCGTCGACACCGTCGCCTGACAACGCCGAGATCATGAAAGTGTTCTCGAACCGCAGGCGGTCATTGGCGGCCTTCGCCAGCGCCAGCAGCTTTTCGCGCGGCACCAGATCGATCTTGTTCAGCACCAGGATCTTCGGATGGGCCACGCTATCGAGCTTGGCGAAGATCGCCTCGGCTTCCGCATCGATGCCCGACTTGGCGTCAAGCAGCACGCAGACGAGGTCGGCGTCATGCGCCCCGCTCCAGGCAGTCGACACCATGGCCCGGTCCAGCCGCCGCCGCGGCGCAAAGATGCCGGGCGTGTCGACCAGGATAATCTGCGCATTGCCCTCGATCACGATGCCGCGGATCAGCGCACGCGTCGTCTGCACCTTGCGCGAGACGATGGTGACCTTCGAGCCGACCAGCGCGTTGACAAGCGTCGACTTGCCGACGTTCGGCGCCCCGATCAGGGCGACGAAGCCGCAACGTGTCCCGGCCGGATCGGCCTCCGCCCTCGACTCAGCCGTCATGGCTGCCGGCACCTTCGCGGGCGATCATTGCGGACGCCGCCGCCTTCTCCGCCGCGCGCTTGTTCGGGCCGACGCCTTCCGCCGGCGCCAGGCCCGGCAGGTCGACGGCAACGCGGAATTGCGGATCGTGATGCGGCCCGGTGCGTTCGACCTCGCGGTAGACGGGCGTCGGCAGGCCCCTGCTCTGCGCCCATTCCTGCAGCATGGTCTTGGGATCGCGCAGCGGCCGGCGGAGCTTGCGCATCCGGTCGATCCAGTTCCGCTCGACGAATTTCGCGGCGGCCTCGTAGCCGCCGTCGAGGAAGATCGCGCCGATCACGGCCTCGCAGACGTCGCCCAGCACGGATTTGCGCAACCGCGCCCCCTCGACCGCCTTGACCATGCCGAGCTTGATGTCGTCGAGCAGACCGAGTTGCTCGGCGACGTCGGCGCAGCTTTCCTTGCGCACGAGATCGGCGAGACGCTTCGACAATTCACCCTCGTCCGCGCGCGGATGGGCGCGATAGAGCATGTCGGAGATGATCAATCCGAGCACATGGTCGCCAAGGAACTCAAGCCGCTGGTAGCTGTCGGCGCGGTGGCGGGTGGCCGGCTTCAGCGCGGAGACATGCGTGAACGCCGTCATCAATAGCGCCGGATCCGAGAACTTGTAGCCGATGCGCGCCTCGGTTGCAGCAACCGCCTCCTTCTCGGCGGCCGCCTTGCTGGCCTTGCTGCGCTTCTTCTTCGGCGCAGCGGTGCCGACCGCGTCGGGCTGCTCGCTCGGCTCGCCGGCAGTCGGAAGACTCTGAATGACAGGCGTATCGTCTTTCATCGCACAATGGTGAATAGGCGATTCCAGCGCACCGCGGTCGGCCAACGCCAGAACATCCAGGCGTGCTCGCCCTCGCCGATCGAGAAGAAGATCATCTGCGCGCGGCCAACGAGGTTCTCGAACGGCACGTAACCCACCGCCGACAGCACGCGGCTGTCGGTCGAATTGTCGCGATTGTCTCCCATCATGAAGAAGTGGCCGGCCGGCACGGTGTAGACATTGGTGTTGTCGTAGAAGCCATTGTCGACGCAATCCAGCGTCTCATAGCTGACGCCGTTGGGCAGCGTCTCCTTCCAGCGCTTGACGCGTGCGGTCGCGTCAGATCCGCAGGGGTCCTCGCCGATGAAATCGCTGAGCCGCTCGCGCTTGACGGGGGCGTCGTTGATGTAGAGCAGCCCCTCCTTCATCTGGATGCGGTCGCCGGGCAGCCCGATCACGCGCTTGATGTAATCGGTCGAATCATCCTTCGGCAGGCGGAAGACGACGATGTCGCCACGGTTGGGCTCCGAGCCGAAGATGCGGCCGGAAAACAAGGGCGGCGAAAGCGGGATCGAGTAGTGGCTGTAGCCGTAGGAATATTTCGACACGAACAGGTAGTCGCCGACCAGCAGCGTCGCCTTCATCGAGCCGGACGGGATGTTGAAGGGCTGGAAGAGGAAGGTACGGATCACGAGCGCGATGATCAGCGCATGGATGACGACCCGGACTGTCTCGCCTAGGCCGCTTTCGGATTTCGTCCCTGTGGTCACGCTCATCGCTTTCCCAATTCCCGCAACTGCCTTAACTGCGCGGTGGCAGAACGCGCTCCTCACGCGAATCGCGTTTTCCGCGCTCGCGTCACGAAGATGGTTCCTACGTCTGGTGTAGAGAGCAAGTCCCGGCGCGAACCCGAATTTGCCCTGGCTCGGTTTACCCTGCGGCGTTTTAGACGGTTGTTACGGGGCGCGCAATCAAGCGCCGCGTTAAAACTTCATAATCAATTGAAAAATCAATGATTTTTTAGTTTTACCCGATTCCGGAGCGCCGCACCGTCCACCGACCTCAAGGTTTGGCCGGCGCGACCGCCGAAATTATGACGAAGGCCTGTGCGAGCGGCCAGTCGTCGGTGATCGAAAGATCGATCTGCGCCTCGAGGCCATCAGGGGTGATTTGCCTGAGCCGCTCCAGTGCCCCGCCGGTCAACCGCATGGTCGGACGCCCTCCGGGCAGGTTCACCACGCCCATATCGCGCCACCAGACGCCGCGCATGATCCCGGTGCCGAGCGCCTTGGCACAGGCCTCCTTGGCGGCGAAACGCTTGGCATAGGTCGCGACCACCATCTTCTCGCTGTTGGCGCGGCGTAGCGCCTTGGCGCGCTCGACGTCGGTGAAGATGCGATCGAGGAAACGATCGCCATGGCGCTCGATCACCTTGGCGATCCGGGTGATGTCGATCAGGTCGGAGCCGATGCCAAGGATCATGCCGCGCCCGCACCCTCGATCGCCTTGCGGCCGCGGTCCATCGCCGCGCGCATGGCGCGGACGGTCTCCTTCAAGCCGACCAGGATCGCCTCGCCGATCATGAAGTAGCCGATATTGAGTTCCCTGATCTCGGGCAGCGCCGAAATCGTCTCGGCGGTGTCATAGTCGAGCCCGTGGCCGGCATGGACCTCAAGCCCGGCCGCCTGCGCCAGCTTGGCGCCTTCGACAATGCGCCGCCATTCGGCTTCCGCTTTTTCACGATGACCGTCCACGACAGCATCGCACCAGCCTCCGGTGTGGATCTCGATCACCGGTGCCTTCAACTTCGCCGCCATCTCGATCTGCCTCGGGTCGGCGGCGATGAACAGCGACACCCGGATGCCGGCGTCGCTGAGCCGCGCGATGAACGGGGCCAGGGCATTGTGCTGGCCGACGACGTCCAGCCCGCCCTCGGTGGTAAGCTCCTGCCGTCGTTCCGGCACCAGGCACACGGCATGCGGCTTGGTGGCGAGTGAAATGCGCAGCATGTCGTCGGTCGCCGCCATCTCGAAATTCAGGGGCTTTGATATCTGCGCCTTCAGCCGTGCCATGTCCTCGTCGCGGATGTGGCGACGGTCCTCGCGCAAATGTGCGGTGATCCCGTCGGCGCCGGCCTCGATGGCCAAGAGCGCCGCGCGTACCGGATCGGGCCGCGCCCCGCCGCGCGCATTGCGCAGCGTCGCGACGTGATCGACATTGACCCCAAGGCGGAGCGGCGGAACAGGCATGATGTAACTCGCTGCCAGAAACCTAGACTGTCATGCGCGGGCTCAACCCGCGCATCCATCTTCTTGAAAAGATGGATTGCCGGGTCAAGCCCGGCAATGACGATGACCTACCCATTGACGCGCTCGACCCGTGCGACCACGGCCTTCGCGCGCAACTGGGCGAGAATAGCGCTCAAATGCTTGAGGTCATAGACCTCGAGGTCGATGGTCAGCTCGGTGAAGTCAGGCGAGCGCCGCGACATGTGGATGTTGTCGATGTTGCCGTCATGCTCAGCGATCACGGTCGCTATCTGCGCGAGGCTGCCGGGCTCGTTGACGTTGTGGACCAGGATCCGCGCCGGGAAACGCTGCGGCATGGTCTCGTCGATGTCCCAGCGCACATCGAGCCAGCGCTCGGGCTCGTCCTCGAAATCCTTCAGCGCCGGTGACTGGATCGGATAGATCGTGATTCCCTCGCCCGGCGTCACGATGCCGACGATGCGGTCGCCCGGCACCGCGCCGCCGTTCGGCGCAAACTTGACCGGCAATTCGGAATTGATGCCGCGCACCGGGATCACCGAAGCTGCGCGGGCCGGATGCGGCGGCGTCTGCGCCTTGGCGGCAAGCGCCTTCTTGGTGCCGTAGCGCACCAGCCGCTCTTCCTTGTAGTCCGGATACATCGCCCGCGCGACGTCGGAGGCTTTCAGTTCGCCACGGCCGACGGAAACCAGGACGTCCTCGATCGAGGTGCGCGCCAGCCGCGGCAATGCGCCTTTCAGCTTGTCGTCGGCGTATTCGATCTTGGCGCGGGCGAACAGGCGGTCGATGATGCGGCGGCCCAGCCCGGCATATTGGTCGCGCACCGCGGCGCGGGTGGCGCGCCGGATCGCGGCGCGCGCCTTGCCAGTGACCGCGAGCGCTTCCCAGGCCGACGGCGGCGCCGACTGCGCCTTCGAGGTCAGGACCTCCACTTCGTCGCCGTTCTGCAGCTCGGAGGACAGCGGCGCAAACTTGCCGTTGATCTTGCAGCCGACCGCGCTGTTGCCAACATCGGTGTGAACGGCATAGGCGAAGTCGATCACATTGGCGTTGCGCGGCAACGCGATCAGCTTGCCCTTCGGCGTGAAGCAGAACACCTGATCGTGAAACAGCTCCAGCTTGGTGTGCTCCAGGAACTCTTCCGGATTGGCGCTCTCGGAGAGAATGCCGATGGTGTGACGCAGCCAGGCAAAGGCGTTGGACTCGTGCTTCAGCCGCTCGGTCGGCGAACCCGTGCCATCCTTGTAGAACGCATGCGCCGCGATGCCGAACTCGGCGATCTGGTTCATCTCCTCGGTGCGGATCTGCAACTCGACGCGTTGCTTGCCGGGACCGATCACGGTGGTGTGAATCGAACGGTAGTCGTTCTGCTTGGGCGTCGAGATGTAGTCCTTGAAACGCCCGGGCACGACCGGCCAGGTCGTGTGCACGACGCCGAGCGCGCGGTAGCAGGCCTCGACGTCGGCAAGCACGATCCGAAAGCCGTAGATATCGGACAATTGCTCGAAGCCGACCGACTTGCGCTCCATCTTGGTCCAGATCGAAAACGGCTGCTTGCGCCGGCCGTAGACGCGTGCGCTGAGGCCGTTCTTCTGCAGGTTCTTCGAAAGCTGGCTTTCGATCTCGCCGATCAGATTGCGGTTACGCTCGGCGAGCGCATCCAGCCGATGCTTGACCACCGCATAAGCTTCCGGATCGAGCACGTGGAACGAGAGGTCCTCGAGTTCCTCTCGCATCTCCTGCATACCCATGCGGCCGGCGAGCGGCGCGTAGATATCCAGCGTCTCCTCGGCGATGCGGCGGCGTGAGGCCGGCGGCACGAACTCCAGCGTGCGCATGTTGTGCAGGCGGTCGGCGAGCTTGATCAAGAGCACGCGGACGTCGTCGGCGATCGCGAGCAGGAGCTTGCGCAGGTTCTCCGCCTGCTTGGCCTCGCGCGAGACGAGCTCGAGCCGCTTCAACTTGGTCAGCCCCTCCACCAGCGCGCCGATCTCGTGGCCGAACACCTGGTCGATCTCGGCCCGCGTCGCCTCGGTATCCTCGATGGTGTCGTGCAGCAGCGCCGCGACGATGGTGGCGTCGTCGAGCTTGAGGCCGGTCAGGATCGCCGCCACTTCGAGCGGGTGCGAGAAATAGGGATCGCCCGACGCCCGGGTCTGGGTGCCATGCGCCTTCATGGCGTAGACATAGGCGCGGTTCAAAAGGTCTTCGTTGGTATCGGGATTGTAGGAGCGGACGCGCTCGACCAGGTCGTACTGCCGCATCATGCGGGCGCGCGGCTTGAGCGGCTTCTGCACCACCGCGGAGTCAGGCGCCACCGCGACCGCGTCGGTCGCAGCCTGCATCTGGCGGGGTGTGCGGCGCCAATACGCCATGGAATTGCTGCCTCAACTATCGAGCCGACTGAGCTTGCGGCTCTAATCTAGTGCGATTTCGAACCAAGCTTTAGCCTGTTCGAGCCGAAAATCGTTCAATTTCCGTCAAGGCTTCAGGGACGCATCTCGCGACCAGAATGTCAACAAAAGCAAAGGCCCGGGCAGTGCCCAGGCCTTCAGCCAATTCAACCCTGTTGGGTGACCGCAGCGAGGACCTATTCGTCCTCTTCGGGCTGCTCCTCCGGCGGCGCGAGGCCCTCGAGGCCCTTCAGCAGCTCTTCCTCGGTCATCCGCTCCATCGCCACTTCGGTATCATCGGCATCGACGCTGGCGCCAGCCGAACCGATCAGCGGCACGGTGTCGGGCTCCGGCTCGTCGACCTCGACGAACTTCTGCAGCGAGTGCACCAGTTCCTCGCGCAGGTCCTCCGGGGAAATGGTCTGGTCGGCGATCTCGCGGAGCGATACCACCGGGTTCTTGTCGTTGTCTCGATCAACCGTGAGTTGTGATCCCGAGGAAATCATCCGAGCGCGATGGGCAGCCAACAGGACCAGATCGAACCGGTTGTCGACCTTATCAATGCAATCTTCGACGGTGACGCGCGCCATATGCTGTCGCTCCGTTAAGTGGGACAGAATTTGCTGATTATTGTGCGTTAGTTATAGGGCGAGGCGGGGTTTCGCAACATTAAATTTGTGATTTGCCTTCGCCCAAACCTCTGCTAACCCGTGACGGGGCCAGAAGGCCGGAGCGTCCGTAACGCGGCGGGACGCCGTTGTGGACAAGTAACTCACTTCATTGCATCGTCAAAAGTGTAGGTATTTCGCCCTCGCCTCACCATAATTGCGATGGTGACTGTCGTTGGGGGAAGATTCACCGGACTTTAGGCTGCAACGCAGAATTAAGGTGCGCGGCTCGTCGCCGCTGCGCCGAGAAGCTAACAAAAGGCGAGAAACTTTGATGTCGTCACCCGTTTCCAACAAGATCGCGCTCTTTATCGATGGAGCCAATCTGTATGCAACCGCCAAGACGCTCGGGTTCGACATCGACTACAAGCGCCTCCTGAAGGAATTCCAGAGCCGCGGCACCCTGCTCCGCGCATTCTACTACACGGCGATCATCGAGGATCAGGAGTATTCGTCCATCCGGCCGCTGATCGACTGGCTCGACTACAACGGCTACACCGTCGTCACCAAGGCCACCAAGGAGTTCATCGACGCCAGCGGTCGCCGCAAGGTGAAGGGCAACATGGACATCGAGCTCGCGGTCGATGCGATGGAACTCGCCGAACATATCGACCAGATGGTGCTGTTCTCCGGCGACGGCGATTTCCGCTCGCTTGTCGAGGCGGTGCAGCGGCGCGGCGTCCGGGTAACCGTAGTCTCGACCATCGCAAGCCAGCCGCCGATGATTGCCGACGAACTCCGCCGCCAGGCCGACGTCTTCACCGACCTGGTGGAACTGCAATCCAAGCTCGGCCGCGACCCGTCCGAGCGCCCGGCCCCGCGCGAGCGCGGCGAGTCTCGCCACCACGCGCCGCAATTCCTGCAGCGCGCCACGACCACGGCGCCCCGGGCCGATGACGACGATTTCGACGACTAGCCTCCTTCCCGCCTCCACCGAACCCGACCGCAACTGCCCGCTCTGTCCGCGGCTCGCCGAGTTTCGCGCCGAGGCGCGTGCCAAGCAGCCGGGTTGGTTCAATTCGCCGGTGGCATCCTTCGGCGATGCCGAGGCGCGGCTGCTGATCGTCGGGCTGGCACCCGGGCTGCAGGGAGCCAACCGCACCGGGCGCCCCTTCACCGGCGACTATGCGGGTGACCTGCTCTACGCGACGCTGCTGGAGTTCGGCTTTGCCAAGGGCGTCTACGAGGCGCGGCCGGACGACGGCTTGCGGCTGGTCGATTGCCGGATCAGCAACGCCGTGCGCTGCGTGCCGCCACAGAACAAGCCGTTGCCGATCGAGATCAACACTTGCCGAAAGTTCCTGGCAGCGACCATCGCGACCATGCCAAGACTGCGCGCCATCGTCCTGCTCGGCCGCATCGCGCATGAATCGACGGTGAAGGCGCTCGGCCTGCGCAATGCCGCCGCGCCCTTTACGCATGCCGCCGTGCACGAGGCCGGCAACATCCGCCTCTACGACAGCTATCATTGCTCGCGCTACAACACGAATACTGGCGTGCTCACGCCGAAGATGTTCCGCGATGTCTTTGCGCAGGTGCGGAAGGATCTGGGCTAGCCCGTTACCGGATTTTCCCGCAGCCATTCAAGGACGTCGCCGGCGTTCCGGTCGGGCGGGAACACCGGATAGAAGACGTGGGTGATACGCCCGTCGTCGATGATCAGCGCCAGCCGCTTGATCAGCGTCAGCCCCGCCACCTCCATGGTCGGCAGTCTGAGCGCGTGCGTCAACTCGAGCGTCTCGTCCGAGAGCACCGGAAACGGCAGATGCAGGCGTGACGCCATTTCCGTCTGGTATTCGTTGCTCTGCGTCGACAGGCCGAACACGTGGGCAGCGCCGGCGGCCTTGAGCTCGGCGAACAGGTCGCGGAAGGCGCAGGTCTGTGGCGTGCAGCCGCGCGCGCCCGGGATCATGTCCCAGTCGTCGACCAGCGCGATCTTGCCGGGCTCGCCGGTGCGCGGATAGGCGAACACCACGGTGCGCCCCTTCAGCGAAGACAGCGACACTGACGTATCGTCGGTCGCCACCAGGCTGACCGGCGGGATCGCCATGCCCTTCAGATGCGCGGCGTCACCATCATCGGTCGGCGCGGGGATCTTGCTCCAGTCGACTTCGAGCAGGTTCTTCTGGTTCATTGGGCTATTCTCCATCCGCCGTCATTGCGAGGAGCGAAAGCGACGAAGCAATCCATCCTTCCGCTTGCGGCGCTATGGATTGCTTCGCTTCGCTCGCAATGACGGATGGACATGGAAGCGTTAGCCCCGCGCGCGCAGCAGGCGGCCCTTCTCGCGGCCCCAGTCACGCTTCTTTTCGCTCTCGCGCTTGTCGTGCAGCTTCTTGCCCTTGGCGACCGCGAGCAACAGCTTGGCGCGACCGCGCTCGTTGAAATAGAGCTTGAGCGGGATCAGCGTCATGCCCTCGCGGTCGACCGCGCCCATCAACTTGCTGATCTGCTTCTTGTGAAGCAGCAATTTGCGCGGGCGCTTCGGCTCGTGATTGAAGCGGTTGGCCTGCAGGTATTCCGGGATATTGGCGTTGATCAGCCATATCTCGCCGTTCTTGGAATCCGCATAGGACTCCGCGATCGTGCTCTTGCCGCCGCGGATCGACTTCACCTCGGTGCCGGTCAATGCAATGCCCGCCTCGATGGTGTCCTCGATCGCATAGTTGAAGCGCGCCTTGCGGTTCTCGGCGACGACTTTGATCGGACGTTCGTTTTTCTCGGCCACGTCAGGATTTCTTGAGGAGATCGCGAATTTCGGTGAGCAGTTCTTCCTGACGGGTCAATTTCGGCGGCGCTGGCGCCGTTTCCTGCTTGCGCTTCAACTGGTTCATGAGCCGGATCACGATGAACAGCACGAAGGCGACGATCAGGAAATTCAGGGTCAGCGTCAGGAAACTGCCCCAAGCCAATACGGCACCTTGCTTCTTGGCGTCAGCGAGATTGTTGGCAGTGACCGACTTCGCCAACGGCGTGAAGTAGTTTGAGAAGTCGAGCCCGCCGGTGATGGCGCCGATGATCGGCATGATGACGTCGCCGACCAGGGAGTTCACGATGGCGCCGAAGGCCGCGCCGATGATGACGCCGACCGCAAGGTCGACGACATTGCCCTTCATTGCGAACTCTTGGAACTCCTTCAGCATGCGAAGCCCCTTCTCCTCGCCTGGCCAACCGGACCAGTCATTGGCGCAACCCGTCCGGCTTTAGTTGATGAGGCCGGCGTGCACCATGGCGCTGCGCACCGCCACGCGCGTGGATTCCGACACCGGCACCATCGGCAGCCGCAGCCGCTCCTCCAGCTTGCCGAGCAACGACATCGCGTATTTCACCGGCCCGGGATTGCTCTCGATGAACAGGTTGGTGTGCAGCGGCATCAACTTGTCGTGCAGCTTCAGTGCGGTCGCGACGTCGCCCTTCTGCCAGGCGGCGTGGAACTCGGCGCACAGCCGCGGCGCCACATTTGAGGTCACGGAGATGCAACCATGGCCGCCATGGGCCATGTAGCCGAGCACGGTCGCGTCTTCGCCCGAGAGCTGGTTGAAATCCTCGCCCATCGCCGCCCGCTGCTGCGACACCCGCACCATGCTCGCGGTGGCGTCTTTGACGCCGGCAATGTTCTTTAATTCCCACAGGCGCGTCATCGTATCGACCGACATGTCGATCACCGAGCGTGGCGGGATATTGTAGATAATGATCGGTATTCCAATCGCATCGTTAATCGCCTTGAAGTGCTGGTAGAGCCCTTCCTGGGTCGGCTTGTTGTAATAGGGGGTGACGACCAATACGGCGTCGGCGCCGGCCTGCTCGGCGTGCTCCGACAGCTCGATTGCCTCCTTGGTCGAATTGGAACCGGCGCCCGCGATCACCGGCACCCTGCCCTTGGCCTCCTGCACACACCATTCGACCACGCGCTTGTGCTCGTCATGGCTGAGCGTCGGGCTCTCGCCCGTGGTTCCGACCGGAACCAGGCCGTTGGTGCCCTCGCCGATCTGCCAGTTCACGAGGCCACGAAAGGCCGCCTCGTCCACGGAACCGTTCTTGAATGGCGTCACCAAAGCGGTGAACGAGCCGCGAAATTTTGTCTTGGCTGCCATGGACTTCCTCCAAACACTTAAGGGTTGCGGCGCGCGGGTCAGAAAGGCCGATTCATATCGGGTCCGGCGGCGAGGCGAAAGGGCCGCAGTCCCCCTCCCATTGCGAGCCGCGATTTTGCCGCTGTCATGGCGCAAATATTCGCTTCCCGCGACACTTTTAGCAATTTGTCTACATATTCAATCAAATACAGCTAAGGCCTCAGCGATCAGATGATTCGCCGCCGCAGAGGAAAGCCGTGACCCCTTCCCCCCGCGCAGCCGCATTGCGATCGACCGCCTTGGCAACATCGCTGGTGCTGGCGTTCGCCTTGGCCGCGATGGCAGAAGCCGCGGCCGGTCCAAATGTTCCCTTGCCGAAACCACGGCCGATCGCGCGCAGCGTGGTTCCGAAAACCACGCCTGCCACCACCGCGCCCGCGACCGCCGCCGCCGCCAAGAATACCGCCCCTCCCAAAGCTACATCGTCCAACACGCCTGCTCCGCCCCCGCCCCATCTGGCGCCAGCCACGCGCCAGCATGCGGCGCCGGCCCGGATCAAGCCGACGGTGCCGGCCGCCGTGGCCGCGACCTCATCGACCTCCCAGAGCGACAAGGACGCGCTCGAGAATGTCATCGAGCTCGTCCGCAAGCAGAAGTCCGGCGATGCGACCGAGGTCGCGGCGACGATCTCCGATCCCGTCGCCCGAAAGCTCGCCGAGTGGCTGATCCTGCGCAGCGAAAACAACGGCGCCTCGGTCGAGCGCTACCGCGCCTTCATCTCGGCCAATCCGAGCTGGCCCTCGCAGACCTTCCTGCGCCGCCGCCTCGAGGCCGCGCTGTGGGACGACCGCCGCGAAGATGCAGCAGTCTGGGCGTGGTTCGAAAACGAGTCGCCCTTGTCCGCCAAGGGCCGGCTCGCGCTGGCCAAGGCGATGCTCGCCCGCGGCGACCGCGCCAATGCCGAGCGGCTGGTGCGCGAAGCCTGGCGCAGCGATCCCATGAGCGAGGACACCGAGACCACCGCGCTGGACATGTTCGGCCCTCTGCTCACCGCCGGTGATCACAAGGCGCGCATGGACACCATGCTCTATGGCACCGAGCAGGAGGCTGCTGGCCTGCGGGCGGCCAAGCGGCTGGGTTCGGGCTATCTCGCGCTCGCCAAGGCACGGATCGCCGCCAACAAGAAAGCATCCAACCTGCGGGCGCTGCTGGAGGCGGTGCCGCGCGAACTGCACGGCGATACCGGTTATCTCTTCGCCCGAATCCAGTTGCTCCGTCGCGAGGAGAAATTCGCGGAAGCGGCGCAGGTGATGTTGAGCGCGCCCAAGGATCCGGCGAGGCTGTTCAATGTCGACGAATGGTGGATCGAGCGACGCCTCTTGGCGCGCAAGATGATCGACGTCGGCGAGAACCGCAGCGCCTATCTGATCGCGCGCGATGCAGCGCTACCCGCCCGCGACATCTACAAGACCGAGCAGGAGTTCACCGCCGGCTGGATCGCGCTGCGCTTCCTCAGAGATCCCGGGCTCGCCGCGCAGCACTTTGCCCGCATCGGCGTTGGCAGCGTCAATCCAACCGCGCTGGCGCGTGCCGGCTATTGGCAAGGCCGCGCCGCCGAGGCCGCCGGTCGCAACCAGGAGGCGCGCGCGGCCTATCTACGCGCGGCCGAGCAGTCGACCAGCTATTACGGCCAGCTCGCGCGGGCCAAGCTTGGCTTGCCGCAGATCGAGCTGAACGGCGTCCCGGGCGCACGCGGCCGCGGCGTCGAGCGATTGGAAATCGTGCGCGCGGCGCAATTGCTCTATGAGGTCGATGCGGGCGAGTTCGCGGTTCCCCTGCTCGCCGACATGGGTGAAAACGGCGACCCCGACGCGCTGGTCGGGCTCGGCGAGCTGACGGCGCGCTATAGCGACGCCCGCGGGATGCTGTTGATGGGCAAGGCCGCGCTCAACCGTGGTCTGCCGTTCGATTTCTACGCCTATCCCATCAACGGAATTCCGTCCTTCAGGTCGATCGGACCCGAAGTCGAGCGAAGCGTCGTCTATGCGATCGCGCGACAGGAGAGCGCATTCAATCCGGCCGTGGTTTCGCCGGCGCAGGCCTATGGCCTGATGCAAGTCACGCCGGATGCGGGGCGCTACGTCTGCAAGCGCGCCGGCGTCGCGTTCGATCTGAACCGGATGAAGACCGACTCGGTCTACAACGCCGCGCTTGGCGCCGCCGAGCTCGGTGGGTTGCTCGAGGACTATCGCGGCTCCTACATCCTCACCTTCGCGGCCTACAATGCCGGCCGCGGCAGCGTGAGGAAATGGATCGATCGCTACGGTGACCCGCGCGATCCCAAGGTCGACGCGGTCGACTGGGTCGAACTGATTCCATTCTCCGAGACGCGCAACTATGTGCAACGGATCATGGAGAACCTGCAGGTCTATCGCGCCCGGTTCGGCGGCGGCACGCGGCTGCAGATCGAAGCCGACCTCCACCGCGGCGCCAGCGTCGAATAGGCGAATAGCGAGTGGCGAATGGCGGGACAGGTTGGCGGTCCCGCGCAGCGCGCTTAACGACAGACGCGGCGTCCCTGCTGTTGCGAACACGCGGAAGTCCCGGGCGGCGGCGGTTGCGGAGGTTGGATCGGCACGACCGTTGGCCCCGTCATCGGGCATGCCGTCATTGGACAATTTGGCGGAAGAAGTTCGCCGGGATTTGTGCAGATCGGCTGCATCCGCCCGTTGACGCACTGACACTCGCACTTCGCCCACACCTCCGTCGGCATGGCCAGGCCAAAAACCAAAATCGCGAGAAAGCGGCCCATCTGGCATTCCCTTCTTCGCTGGGCGCCGCCTTTCAGTTCGGCTTGTCGATCCCTATCGAGCATTGCCCCCTCTTTTCGTCCTGATTTGAACTCCCCGGCGTGTTGCTGGTTCGGAGCGCCATTTGTGAGGACGAAGAAGGGCGAGATCGTCTGAGCCGGGCTGCAAGCCATAGGCGCCGAGGCAAAATTGCCGGAACAGGGAACCCTGGGGCTTTCAACCGCCTGACAGTCCGCGTTATCCCTCGACACCGGTAACGTTAGGATTCAGCGCCGCGAAGGCCGGCCGTGACGGCCTGCCCCATCCCTTGGCAAGCCGCCCTTACTATAACTCATTGAAATAACTATAATTATTGCGAAACCCCGCTTTCAAGATCGATACTGTCCGATCGAGTCGCGTGTTAAACGTCAGATGTTATCCACAGCGTAATCGGGCCTCGGGGCGCCAACGCCGACGCACAGTCCGGTGTCCCCTCAATCTGCCGCTTGCGGCTCGCCCGCGCGTCGTGCATATCGGCGCTGCCGGAGACGTGGCCGAGTGGCTGAAGGCGGCGGTTTGCTAAACCGTTATAGGCTTGTAAAGGCCTATCGAGGGTTCGAATCCCTCCGTCTCCGCCAGCTGCCTCCGGCAGCCATTTCGGTCGCGTTACCGTTGGCCTCATCGTCCCCTGTCCCGCGTAACGACGATCCTGCACCATCGTTTCCAGGGAACGTCACATGCGCAAGGAAGAACTCGAAGCAATTCTGAGCGACGGCTCCGGCGAGGTCGACATCGGTCCGATTGAGGATCAGCTTTTCCTGCTCGCGACCGAGCGACGCCTGCCAGACTTGGCGGTTGCCCAGTGCGCGGTCAGGATAGAGGAATCCGCGCCCGCCTTGCTCGACGTGCTCGAGCGTGCGGCGCGCGCAGAACCGCTGACGGAAAAAGACGAGATGTTACTGGTCCGCGGAATCTATCTTCTCGGCGGCGGGCAGCAGACTCAAGCCTTCCAGCCGCTGCTGCGCCTGTTGCGCCGGCCAGAGAGTGAAGTGGACGACCTGCTTGGCGATGTCGTCACCGAGGACTTGTCGCGGATTGCTGCCGGCGCTTTCGACGGCGATGCCGACGCGCTCTTTGGCGTCATCGCCGACGCTTCCGTAGAGCAGTACGTCCGTGATGCCTTGTTCGGTGCAGCGACATTCCTCACCTGGAATGGCCAGATCAAGCGCGACCAGACGCGAGGCTTCCTGGTGCGGTTCTTCGAGGGCCGGCTCGCCGAACCGGACAACGAGGCCTGGGCCGGCTGGTTGGAGTCTATCGCACTGCTCGGCTTGCGCGAGCTCGAACCACTAGCCGAGGGTGCCTGGAAGGCAGGCCTTGTTCCGGATTTCTCGTACAGCAGAGAGAATTTCGATGAGGATTTGCGTCAAGCCGAGCAGCGGCCTGACGATATCGAGCGCTTCACGGAACGTCGGCTTGGTCTGATCGAGGACACCCTCGCAGCTCTGGAGTTGACCGACTGCGGGGATCACGACGAATCCTGGGATGACGAGAATCCCTTCACCGGCGAGCCGCTCGACGTCCGCGACTGGATGCCGATGGAGCCGGTCAAAAATCCTATGCGGAATGTCGGGCGCAACGACCCCTGCCCTTGCGGCAGCGGCAAGAAGGCCAAGAAATGCTGCCTGGCCCGCAAAGACTAGACGTTGAACGAACGGGTAGGTCGTGAGGTATCGCGGGATCGTCTACGATGTAGGGCTGAACTTCGCGGATCAGGGATTTTCAGTCGAGCCCTTCGACCCCGTTCTGGTGGCGCACGACATCCGCGTGATTGCCAACGACCTCCACGCCAATGCCGTGCGGACCGAGGGCCGGACCTGACGCGTCGTGCAGTCCGTCTGCCGACTAAGCAGGAACGTATGTCAACCTAACCGTGTCCTCGCCAACAAGATCGGTGGAAACAAGGCGGAGCGGCGGTCGGGGACCGGCGAAGAATGGCTTGCCGCGACCAAGCACGACGGGGTGGAAGTAGAGTCGATACTCATCGATAAGACCAAGGTCGGTTAGGCTTTGTGCCAGGTCTGGGCCGGAAACTGTAATCTCTCCAACAAGCCGAGCCTTCAGGCCACGTATCACCGCCTCGATGTTATCCTCAACAAGTGTGGCGTTGGGGCCGACTGACTTCAACGAGCGCGACACGACCCACTTCGGTTGGCGCCGCCACGCCGCCGCGAACTCGTGATGCTCCGCATTCCACTCAGGACGGTCTTCGTCCCAATAACGCATAACCTCGTACATGCGGCGACCGTACACACTGCCGGTCAGGTCGCGCACGTGCTCTATCCAGTGACGAAAGAGTGCGGGACTTGGCGCAAATTCCTGGTGATCGACATAACCGTCCAAGGACAGGTTCATTCCGAAGACGATCTTTGCCATGCTGCCAAATCTCCATCCCAAGGTCTTCACGATAGTATGAATAGAGTGATGCAGAAAGTGAAGTTGGCCCGCGTTGTCGGTTTGACGAATAACCAGATGCCCAACACTGGCGGCTGCACAGTGCACGGTCAGGATAGAGCAATCCGCGCCCGCAGCTCTATGGCAGACGTAACCAGATTTCCAGCGCCTGAAATCATCGCGCAGTTCGCGCCTTTCAAATTCCAAGCCGCGTCGCGTCGTCTGGCACGATGAAGCGGCGCAGACCCGAGCCGGAAGAACTGTTGCCCGCGCTCAAGAAGGCGGCGAACGTCTCCACCCGGCAGGCGCTTGCTGATCTTCTGAGCGCCTCGCAATCATGAACATGTCTCGTGACGGCTCGCCGCGTCTTTTACGTCCGATATTGTTCCGGCGGCTGCGGGTAGTTCGCCGGATTGCTATCGAGCTTGGAAAGGCGCGTGATCAGCTTGCCGCTGACCAGGCGCTGCAAGTCCGATTCCAGCGCGTCAGCGAGCGGCTTGGCATAGACTTCATTGCCGTCAACGTAGAGCGCGAACAACTTGACGTATTTTGCCTGCTTTTCAGGATCCTCGATCGTCGCTTTCGTCCATGCGTAAAGCGGATAGTTTTCGGTACCCCGCTTCTCAGCTTCGGCCACATAGTCGGCGAAGATATCGAACTGACACTTCATCGTCGCATGATGTTTGGCGAGGATATCCGCAAGCGGCTTGATTGCCGGATTGTCGGGATCGCGCCGCGCCACGCCGGCAAGCTCGTCCCCGAGATTGATCCGGACCTGATATTCCCATTGCTTGGTCATCGTTGGCTTCCCCCGAGGCCCTCACAAGCCCGCCTCGTCGGCTACGAAATGAAATAGCTAGCTTGGGTAAAGCACTACATCACGTCATCCGGTTCAAGCTCGCCGCGACCAGCGCCTCGGTCCACACAAAAGTGGTTGAATACCTTTGCATGGATCGCGAAGCGCGGCTGCGGTGACACAGCAAGATCGCTCCTATGCTGGCCGGCCGGAGATCGTCCCGCGATCCCCGATCCACGCCATTGTCCCAAACACCGTTCAGCCGATCCGCATCGAAAGCTCGACGTCCCCGCCGAATGGCGTCGACATGTAGCCGTTCGCGGGCGAGCGCACATGCGCCAAATAGTCGGGGCTGTAGTCGGCGTTGTCGGCGACAATGAAGGCACCGGGCCTGAGGCGACTTTCCACCAGGCTCAGTATCGTGGGATAGAGGCCCTTGGCGCCGTCGAGCAGCAGCAGGTCGATCGTATCAGGGAGATCGACGCTCAGCGTCTGCAGGGCGTCTCCTTCACGGATCTCCACGAGGTCGATGAGACCGCCGGCGGTCAGATTGTCGCGGGCCCGCGCCACCTTGGACGGCTCGAACTCGCTGGTGATCAGGCGGCCACCGCCATTGTCGCGCAGGGCTGCGGCAAGGTGCAGGGTCGAGATGCCGAACGAGGTCCCGAACTCGACGATCGTTCGCGCGCCGCAGCCTCGCGCCAGCATGTAGAGCAACGCGCCGGTTTCTCGCGAGACGGCGAGCGGAAGATCCTTCAGACGGCCGTAGAAATCGCGGTATTCGGTCTTGCTTCGCATCAGACGCGAATGTTCCTCGCCTGAGAGATCGCCCACTGCAGAATTGGCCGCGGGCGAAGCCGCATCAGCCTCTTCGAACAAGCGATCCAGCAACGGCGCAAGCGGGGTGGTGGACAGTGTGGTCATGCAGGTCTCCGGTGTGAAATGAGCGCGTCCTTGCGCTGAACCAGAAATACGACTAATTCGTCGCATTTCCTATTCGCATTGCCAGGCCACTCCATGACCGATCGGCGAAGTACTCGAATTTCCTCACGAAAACAGCCCAAGCAGGTGCGCTCGGCGGAGCTCGTCGCCGCGATTTTGGATGCTGCTGTTCAGGTTTTGGCTAAGGAAGGCGCGCAGCGCTTCACCACGGCGCGCGTCGCCGAGAAGGCCGGAGTTAGTATCGGGTCGCTCTATCAGTATTTCCCGAACAAGGCGGCGATCCTCTTCCGACTTCAGAGCGACGAGTGGCGGCAGACGAGCGACCTGCTGCGCGGAATCCTTGAAGACGACCAGAGACCGCCGCGCGAACGGCTGCGCACCCTGGTCCACGCCTTCCTCCGCTCGGAGTGTGATGAAGCCGCGATGCGTGTGGCGCTCAATGACGCCGCCCCACTCTATCGCGATGCGCCCGAAGCACACGAAGCGATGGCGTCGGGAGAGCGCATTGTTCAGGCCTTCATGCGGAAGGCGTTGCCCGAGGCATCAGAGGCAACTCGCGCATTGGCCGGCGAGTTGATCATGACGACGCTAACCGAGGTGGGCAGGCAGTTCTCGGAGACCCCTCGCTCGTCCGCAGAGATCGATGCCTATGGCGACGCCATGGCCGATATGTTCTGCGCCTACCTTAAGGATCTCGGGCACGCCTGAGATCGGCGGCAGAGCCGGTCACGACGGATCGATCAGCGCCGCGGCCAAGGATGATCGCGGCGGCGCTTCCACCGCCTTAAAGCGGAATGAAGTTAGCTTGAATCGATTTGGGATTCCCAAATCAGGCGGTTTCTGATTCACCATGCTGGCTGGGCTGGAGGCCGGCATGGATGGGCAAGCCTTACTCTTTGGATTTGAGGAAGC
>NZ_JBUYEN020000045.1:0-59478 GCF_055229415.2 Bradyrhizobium sp. Leo114
ATCTCCCGAAGCGACGCCGCCCACAACGCAAGCGTCTCCTCAATCGACGCTGCCTGCGTCCACGATCTTCGAATCATGGTTGCCCATGGATTCAGAAACCCACTAAAAAAACAACTGTAATGCTAGGGTGGGCATGGACCTATGTCATCGTCGCCGAACTCATCGGGTCCTCGTCAGGGATCGGCCACATGATTACGCACAGCCAGGCCTTGCTCAACACAGGCCAGATCATCTTCGGCATCATCGTTATCGGGCTCATCGGCCTGATCTCCGATTTCCTCTTCAAGGCCTTCAACGCATGGCTCTTTCCCTGGAAATTGGCATGACCGCGCTGAAGATCGATCAGGTTTCACGTATCTTTCCTGCGCGCCCGGGCCATTCGCCGACGCGGGCTCTCGAACCGACCGATCTCAGTGTCGGCGACAATGATTTTGTCACCATCCTTGGTCCCTCGGGCTGCGGAAAGTCCACCCTGCTCCGCATCATCGCCGGGCTCGATCGGCCGACCAGCGGGCGCGTCATGCTCGACGGGTGCGAGGTCACCGGACCTGGCGCGGATCGCGGCATGGTGTTCCAGTCCTATACGCTCTTTCCCTGGCTGACGGTGCGGGAGAACATCGCATTCGGCCTGCGCGAGCGCGGAATTTCTCAAGCGGGTCGGTACAAGATCGCGGACGGTTTCATCCACCGAGTCGGACTGTCGGGCTTTGAAAATCATTGGCCGAAACAGCTCTCCGGCGGCATGCAACAGCGCACGGCGATCGCACGTGCCCTCGCCAACGATCCGAAGATCCTGTTGCTGGATGAGCCGTTCGGCGCCCTGGACAACCAGACCCGGGCGCTGATGCAGGAGATGCTGCTTGCGATTTGGGAACGCGACCAGAAGACCGTGCTGTTTGTCACGCACGATATCGAGGAGGCGATCTTTCTCTGCAGTCGAGTCATCGTCATGAGCGCGCGTCCCGGCCGCATCAAGGCAGCGATTGCGATCGACCTGCCCCACCCGCGTTCCTACAAAATCAAAACCACGCCCGAATTCATCAGACTGAAGGAACGGCTCGTGGAAGAGATACGCACCGAGGCCCTGAAGGTCGCTGCTGACGCCTGACAAACACGGGCTGGCCGCTAGTTTAAGCCCGTCGTAGCGATGGGGAGCCCGGCACTTATGTCATGCACGGACAGCGGTAAATACCCGTGCCTTCCGAGTCTTGCTCTAAGACAGTTGGGTCTTAGGCTGCTCCTCCTCATCATGCGCGCGGAGGAGTTCAAGTAGTCGCTTGCGCATGATCATGCCTGGCCGGTCCGACGGCATGTGCATCTCGATCTTCCGGCTCATGTCCACGATGGCATCAGGATCGGTCGATTCGAGCATGTCGCGGTCCTCGGCGATGATCGCGGCGTCCCAGTCGATCAATTCCTGGGTTGAGCAGTCGGTCTCGGTATCGTTACGGAAGAGGATCTGAATGACCTGTATTTGGCCGTCGGAGATCGGCGTCGCGCAATTAAAGATGATATGCCGGATGCCTGATGGATACTCCATGTCGAGCCGCCGACAGAACGGCATGAACCATTTGTTGCGCTGGTGCCGCTTCGTGCTCGGATCGGTCGTGCCGCTGATCCGATAGGCATTCGGCGGATTGCGGACAGTGATGATGGTCTCGGCGTCGAAACCGTCGTCGGTCTCGACGATCTCGTATTTCTCCGGCTTCGGCTGATTGATGTCGCCGAAAGTACCCTTATGCACGAAGGCGAAATGGGCGTTATCGAACGAGTTTTCCATTAACCTGAGCGCGGCTGTGTTCCATTTTTCGTAGAATTGATGGATACGGCGATAGCCCGGCCGGGTCTCCTCGGGGATTTCCGGGATGTCGCGCAATGGTTCGTCGAGCGCGACCCAGACATAGCCGTATTTTGCCTGGGCCCGGAATGAGCGCGCCTTAGCGTCGGGTACGGGTTGCTCGAACGGAAATTGCGGGATCATCACGAGCTTGCCATCACGATCATACTCCCAACCATGATAGCCGCAGACGATGTTGCCGTTGTTGCACCAGCCCTTCGACAGCTTCGCGGTGCGATGACAGCAGCGGTCTTCGAGCGCCGCCGGCTGTCCCTCTGCATCGAGGAACAGCACGATCGGTTCACCGAGCAGGGTGAATGGTCTTGGACCATCCTTCAAATGCTCGAGCGGCACGGTCGCATACCAGAAGCGGCGAAGTACCGGTTGTTTGGTGCTGAGCATGATCTTCTCCGCTATCAGGCCGCCATCCGCTCGACCACGCGGAGGGCATCGGATCTGAGTTTTGCGATATCGAGGCCCGGAATAGCGCCGTCCTCGACCACGATGCGACCGCCGACCAAAAGGTAGCGCAAATGCACGCTGCCGCCGCAGGTAACCGGTGCGATCAGCGGATCATGCATGCCGAAGTGCCGCGGCTGGTTCAGGTCGAAGATCGCGATGTCGGCCTGCTGTCCCGGCGCAAGCGTGCCGATCTCCGGGAAACCGAGAACGCGGGCACCGCCGGCCGTTGCCCAGTGCACGACGTCCTCGGCCGTCACCGCATGCGCGCCCTTCACGGCGCGATGGGTGTGCCAGCAGCTATGCATCTCGCTGATCATGTCAGCCGCTTCGTTGGAGGCAGCGCCGTCGACACCGAGCGACACCGCGCCGCCGAGTCGCGCCATGTGATCGGCCGGCGCGACACCGGAGCCGAGGCGGCAGTTGGATTGCGGGCAATGCGCCATGCCGGTACCCGTGCTTGCGAGTATCTCGACCTCCCCCGGATCGAGATGGACGAGATGCGCAAACCAGATGTCGGGCCCGAGCCAGTCGTGGTCGGCGAGCCATTCCACCGGTCGCTTGCCGTGGACCGAGAGGCAGAAATCGACATAGTCTGCGGTCTCGGAGAGATGGCTGTGCAGCCTGAGCTTCATCCGCCGCGCTGCCGCGATCACTTCCTTCAACTCGCCGGGGTCGAGCGACCAGGTCGGCGTGGTCGGCGCCAGCGCAACACGTGTCAGGCTTCTTGGCGACGGATCATGGAAGCGCTGCGCGCAGGCCTCGACCGACTTCAGCATGGAGTCGAGCGTTTCCACCGGCATCGGCGGAAAGTCGTCAGCGTTCATGTGACGGTCCTTGGTGGCGCCGCCGCGGCAGAACACCAGGCGGATGCCCAGGCTGCGCGCGACCTCGAAGATCACATGGGCGGGATCGAACCTGAAGGTGTCGCTGAAGAGATAGTGGTGATCGGCGGCCGTCGTCGTTCCCGACAGCAGCAGTTCGGACAGCGCAATTCTTGCGGCAACCGCCAGCGCCTCCTCGTCAAGCTTCGACCAGAGCCTGTAAGGCGCCGCGCGCAGCCAGCCCGCGAGCGGAAGGTTGATGCCGGCGGTGACGCCCTTCATCACGCTCTGGAACATGTGATGATGGGTGGAGATCAGGCCCGGATAGATGACGCAACCGCGCGCGTCGATCCGCTGCTCATCCGGCTGCGGCTCGAGCGCTCCGATCTCGGCAATGACGCCGTCGCGGATGCGGACGGCGCCCGTCGCACGCATCGCGGCACCCGGCAGGCCGGTGAAGATCCCGACGGCGTTCTCGATCAGCATCGCAGTCATGTCTCGGTCCTTATTTCGCTTTCGTGCCAGTTGGACAGCGCCAGCCTCGAGAGCACGACCATCGCGGCGAACAGCACGACACCGGTCAGTGTGATCAGGAACAGCGCCGCGAACATGCGGGGAATATCGAGCGTGAAGCCGGCATCGAGGATTTCGTAAGCAAGCCCCGACGAGCGGCCGCCGGTGCCGGCAACGAATTCGGCGACCACAGCGCCGATCAAGGCGAGCCCACTGGAAATCCGCAGGCCGCCGAAGAAATAGGGCAAGGCCCCGGGGATTCGCAGCTTGACCAGGGTCTTGAACCGGCTGGCGCGGTTCATCCGGAAATAATTAGCGAGCCCTGGATCGACGCTGCGCAAGCCGAGCGTGGTGTTGGAGATGATCGGAAACAGTGCCACCAGCGTGGCGCAGATCGTAAGCGAGAGCTGCGTGTTCTTGACGAGAATGATGATGAGCGGCGCGATCGCGACGACCGGCGTCACCTGCAGCAGCACCGCATAGGGAAACAGGCTGATCTCGATCGCGCGGCTTTGCACGAACATGAACGCAACCAGCGTTCCGATGATGACCGCCGCGGCAAACGCCTGCAATGTCACGCGCAACGTGACCAGCAATGCGCGGAACAGCGACGGTCCATTGTTGACGAAGCTTGTGAAGATGTCGCTCGGCTTCGGAAACAGATAGACCGGCACCGAGGCCAGCCGAAAACCGACCTCCCACAATACGAACAGCGCGATCCCCACCCCAAGCGGAGCAGCGATCCGCACAAAAGCCTCCGACTGCAGCAACGGCTTCATAAGACACCTGCCGACACGGAAGGCAGCGACGCCTCCGCAAGCCAGGTCGAAAGCTCCCGGCAATAGGCGGCGAATTTCGGGCTGTCGCGAAAGCCCTCGCCGCGCGGCTGCGGCTCGTCGATGGTCATCGTGCGAAAGATGCGGCCTGGGTTTGCCGCCATCACGATGATACGCGTCGACAGGAACACGGCTTCATAGATCGAGTGGGTGACGAACACCGTCGTCAACTTGCCTTCCCACCACAGGCGGATCAGGTCGGCGTCGAGCTTGTTGCGCGTGAACTCATCCAGTGCGCCGAACGGCTCATCCATCAGCAGCAGATTTGGCTTCGTCACCAGCGCACGCGCGATCGAGACCCGCATCTTCATGCCGCCGGAGAGCTGGCGCGGGAAATGCTTGCTGAAAGCGGATAGGCCCACCTGTTCGAGTGCCTCGGCCACCCGCGGCGCAGCCTTGGTGTTGGCAATGTTGGACAGTTCCAGCGGAAGCCGGACATTGGCCTCGACCCGCGCCCAGGGCATCAAGGTCGGCTCCTGAAAGACAAAGGCGAACCGCCTGCCCTCCTGCCCGACCTGCGAGAAATCTCCGCGCCACCACAACAGCCGGCCGTCCGATGGCTCGATCAGGTTCGCGATCAGTTTCAGCAGCGTGCTCTTGCCGCAACCGGATGGGCCGATCAGCGTCAGGAACTCGCCGTCGGCGATCGACAGATTGATCGGCGCCAGTCCGCGCGTGCCGTTCGAGAACACTTTCTCGGCCGACAACACTTCGACCGCCGGCGGACGTTCGCCGCCCGTCACCATCCGCTGTCCGCCTTCATCAAGCGGGGTGCCCGGCAAGAGAGCGTTCATCGGCCCGCTATTGCACTCCGATCTTCAGGTCCTTGACGAAGCGATCATCGTAGGCCTTGGGCCAGTTCACCTTCGGATCGAGCAGACCACCCGCGACCAGGAAGTCGTAGATCTGCTTGTAGCGATCCTCCGTGATCACGCCGATGCCGCGCTTTGCGGCGTCACCGCCGTCGATCGCCTTGCTCTCCTTCAGCTTCTCGATCGCGAACGCGATCTGCCCGTCAGTCATCTTCGGGTTGTCGGCCTTGATCAGCGCATTGGCCGGCGCCGGATTCTTCAGATAGTCGCGCCAGCCCTCGAGCGAGGCCTTGACGAAGCGCGCCACGACGTCGGGCTTCTCGGCAATCATCTTCTCGGTGGTGACGATTGTCGAACCATAGGGCGGATAGCCGCCGTCGGCGAGCAGGAAGAACTTCACCTTCTCGTGCTGCTGCTCAGCCTGGTAGGGCTCAGACGACGGATAGGCCTGCTGGGCGATGCTCTTGTCGGCGAAGAAAGGCTGCAGGTTGAACGTGTAAGGGCGGATCTGGTCGTCGGTGAATCCGTATTTGGCCTTGAGCCAAGGCCAGAACGTAACGCGGGAGGAACCTGCAATCAGGATCGGCCTGCCCTTGAGCGCCGCGATGTTGGCGACATCGTCGTGAGTCATCAACCCCTGCAGGTCGAACTGGAAGGAAGAGGCGACGGTGACCAGCGGCAGGTTCTGCTCCCGCCCCTTCAGCACCTGGATGTCGTAGCCCATCAGGAAATCGGTCTCGCCGGCGAGCAGGAGCTGCGAGCCGTTGACCTGCGGACCCCCCATCTTGATGGTCACGGCGAGGCCGGCCTTCTCGTACAGCCCAGTCGCCTTTGCCTCATAGAAGCCGCCATGTTCGGCCTGCGCGAACCAGCTCGTCAGGAACGTCACCTTATCGGCAGCGAACGTCGACGCCATCGAACAGAGCAGCGCACCGACGCTGACCAGGGTCACCGCGATCGTTCGCGGCAGGAATTTGGTGGCCATTGCGGCTTCCCCGTTATTGCCGGCGTTGCGCCCGGCCCCACAATCCGGGAACGGAATTGCAACGTGACAATTCGTCCCCAGTAGCACCAAGGATGCACAGCCGCCTTGTCGCCTGAAAGCATTTTTATTCGAGCAATCCGTTGCCTTTGAAGCAACAGCAGCGATCCGAATTTTTCCAGTGTGTGCAGTGGAAGTGGCGGGCGATCTACGTTACGTTTTGCGTTTTCATATCAGTCGTCGGGGGTGACGTTGCGTGCGCTTTCTCCAGCTTCGATCAGGGCGCCCTTTGCGCGCTACAGCCACGGCATCGCGGTTCCGGCGAATCACCGGCTCGTCGTGACCTCGGGACAGCTCGGCATCGCTGCCGATGAAACGATCCCCGAGCAATGCGAGCAGCAGGCTGATCTGTGCTTTGCCAATATCGCGGCCATCCTCGCCGAGGACGGCATGACGCTCGCAAATGTCGTCCGGCTCAACGCTTACGTGACTGCCCGCGAGCATATGCAGGGCTATATGCGCTCACGCGACCGGCACTTTCAGGGAACCCCGCCGGCTTCAACGCTGGTGATCGTGTCCGGCTTCACGCGTCCGGAATTCTTCGTCGAGATCGAGGCGATGGCCGCGGCGCCCGAGCGCGGTTAAAACCGCGCCATCTCGCGCCGTATCTTGGCGAGGAAGCGGCCGCGCTGCGCATCCGTCGCGACATTCATGTGATAGAGCGCGTAGTAGCTCACCGACGCTTTCGAGCCGGTGAACCAGCGCAGGTAGCGCTTGATGATCCGCCGCGGCGGGTCAGCCATGCCGATCGCCTGCCAGCGCGGGCGGCCATAGGTCGAGATGCCGGTGATACGGCGGATATGCATCAGCGTCGGCTTGGCATGCGACGGATCCGACAGATCCAGCGCAATGCCGGGGCCGAACATCCGGTCGAACCAGCCCTTCAGCATCGCCGGCGGCCCGAAGGACCAGGTGGGGAATTGCACGACCAGCGCGTCCGCGGTCATCAGGCGGGCGGCATAGGCCTGGTTGTTGGCGCGGTTGCGCGCGGGGTCGTGATAGTCGCGCCGGCGCTCGGCCGTCAGTACCGGATCAAAGCCCTCAGCATAGAGGTCGAGCAGGTCGACGGCGTGGCCCGCCTCAGCCAGCCCGGCCAGCGCCTCTTTCCGGATCGCGGCGTGAAAGCTTTCGCTCAGCGGATGGCAATAGACATAGAGCACCCGCATCTCACGGCCGCTCCGGCACGAAGCTGCGCATCTTGCCGGGGTTGAGCAGCCCGTACGGATCGACCTCGTGCTTGAAGCCAAGCTGATCGGCATCGGCGCGCTTGTAGCGGCTGCCGTCCTCCACCGTGAAGACATGCGGATTGGCGATATGGACGCCGTGCGCCTCGTGCAGGCTGATGATCTCGTTCAGCCTGTCTGCATTGGTATAGCGCACGACGGGCAGCCCGCTGCAGGTGACGCGGCCGCCGAAGCGGATGAACTCCAGATGCTGCAACACTTCGTCTGGAAACAACTTGCGCATCTCGACCACCTTCTCCATCAGCCGGTCATGCGGATAGAGGCATTGCAGATAGGTGACCGAACGGTCGGTCTTCAGGACCTGCAGCGTGGTGTGGTTCCAAGTGTATTCGTAGAGCGGCACCTGGCCCGGGCTCTCGTCGGTCGGCGTCTCCAGCGTGATGGTGCCGCGGCCGGCCAACAACGACTTGAAACTCTCGAGCGAGGGTTCTGCGATCATCGCGATCAGGATGCTCTTGCCGTCGGGACAGTACGGCTTCAGCGCACCGAAATAGGACGGCAACGGAGCGGTAATCGGCGACAGCAGCTTCTTGACGATCCCGTCCGCCAGCGCGGCCTCGTAGCCGAACGCCGCAGCGGCGACGAAATCGTCGAACGTCACGACGACATCGATCCATCGCCAGGCGGGCGCCAGCGGCATTTCAAGTTCGGTGATGATGCCGGTGGTGCCGTAGGCACGATTGATCTTCTGCGCCGCGTCGCCACGCAACTCGATGACGCGCGGCTCTTCCTCGACCGTGACCACGCGCGCGGCGAGGATATTGCCGGGCTCGCGCAGGCCGCCATGAACGACCGAGCCGATGCCGCCCGATCCGCCCGCCACGAAGCCGCCGATCGTCGCCGTGCGCTTGGTGGAGGGGTGCATGCGCAGCTCCCAGCCGCGGGGCTGCAGCTCGGCATCTATCGTGTTCAGCTTCGCGCCGACACCGACCCGGATCAGGCCGGGCTTGACCCATTTGGTACTGTCGAGCGCCAGAACGTCCAGCAGCACGCCACCGCGCAGCGGCACAGCCTGGCCGTAATTGCCGGTGCCACCCGCGCGCACTGTGATCGGCACGCGATGCCGCGCGCAGGCGGCGGCAACGCGGATGACGTCGGCTTCGTCCCGCGGCGAGGCGACGAGATCGGCCGACATGCCGTTCAACTGCTCGTTCAGCACCGGGCTGTACCAGAAGAAATCGCGCGAGCGCCGGCGCACGACCTTGGGATCGGTAACGACAGGAACGTCGCCCAAATCGTCGATGAGCCGTGCGAGGGTATCGGACGAAAGCTCGTTCATGGCATGATCTTCGCTGCTTGCTGCCCGCCTTCGCCGAGCCCCGCGACGATCGTCTGCGAGCTCAGGACGAAGCCGAAGCATTGGCGCACATTGTAGAGGGTCGCCGCGAGGCAATAGTCCGGCGATGTGGTGGCCACGCAATCTCCCAACAGTAGGCAGTCATAGCCGCGGAAGTTGGCGTCCTGTAGGGTACACAACACGCACTGGTCGGCATTGACGCCAGCGAACATCAGCGTGGTGACGCCGAGATTGCGCAGGATGCTGTCGAGTTCGGTGTCCTGGAAGCCAGACATCCGATACTTGGCAACCTGGATATCGGACGGATCGACCTTGAGCTCGTCGACGATCGCGGCCGACCAGCTTCCGCGCTCGAGCACCCTTGCGCCGGAGCCAGGCAAGGGATCACCGAGACCGACGCTGCGGCCATCGGGACTATAAACGTGCAGAAGCGCCGGGCTGAGATTGAGTCTATCTGGTCGGTTACCCCAGTTCACCCAGATGACCGGTACACTATGAGCCCGCAGCACGGGAAGCAGCCGACGTAGCGGCGCGATCGGCCGCCGTGCCGGCGCGACATCCACGCCAACATGTGCGAGCCAGCCGTTCGGATGGCAGAAGTCGTTCTGCATATCGATCACGATCATCGCCGTGCGAGCGAGATCGATAGTGATCAGCTTGCCGTCTGCCTGCAGGGTGACCGGCTCTGGCGGTATCGGATCGCGCACCAGGTCGGCGCGGGCCGCTGACACGCGCCAGCGATTGCGCGCGCTCGATCCGAGCGGCCAAAGCGCGTCGTCCTCGCCGGTGTGGCGTGGCACCGAACTCATCGGCTATTGCCCCTGCAGGATGCAGATATCGTCGGGCTCGAGCGCAACGCGCTCGCCGCCACGGATCAGTTCGGCGAAGCCTTCGTTCGGGGTCATCACCGTGAGCGTGTACAGCTTGCCGGCGCCGGTGTTCTCGATCACGTGCTCGGAGCCCGGATGCAGCAGCAGCGAGTCGCCCTTCTTGATCGGCAGCCTCTTGCCGTCGCAATACGCGACGCCCTCCCCGTGCAGGACGTGGAAGAATTCGTGCGCCCGGCTGTGCTCGTTCGGCGGCGTCGCTCCACCGACCTTGAATATCTCGATGACGAAACTGTTGTCGATCCGGTCGGTCTCCTGATCGAACAGCATTACGAAGTAATTGGTGTCCTTCGGTGAAATCCGGAAAGCTGTCGCCTGTGCAAGGTCTACGGCACTGAATGCCATATGTTAGAGCTCCTTATCGTCATCCGCGCCGCGATCCATCGAACGCCGTGTGGGTCGCGATACGCGACAATGGATAGCGGCTGATCTCCTCGATCAGCTTGATAAGCCGCGCGGCAGAGCGCTCGACGGCGAGCCGGCCAAGCTCGGCAGTAGCCTTGGTGGCGTCGCCGCAGGCGCCCTTTGGATGCAGATCCTGCGCCTGCCAGCCGAACCTGGCGCCGGCTTCCGGACCGAGCATTTGCGACTCGCGTTCGATCTCGACCGACAGCGGGACGAAGTTCTCAGCGTGATGCATCTCCACGAGCTCGGGATGCAGATGCAGCATCACACTGGTCTCGCTCTGACCGCCATGAATGCCATGCCGATTTTCCTCGGGCGGAAACAACGCATCCAGATCGATCAGCCGCGGCCACATCACGCTGACGGCGAACATGCCGAGCTTGACGCGCAGATCGCGGCAGACGATCTCGAGTAGCTGCGGCTGACCGCCATGCGAATTCAGGAACAGAATCTTGCGGACGCCAGCGCGATGGACGCACTCGCCCAGTTCGTACCAGACGCGCCCGAGCGTTTCGTGCGACAATGTCAGCGTGCCCGGAAATGCCAGGTGCTCGTCGGATTTGCCGACCGGCATCATCGGCAACACCAGCGCCATCAGATCCGGCGGCATCAGTTCAACGGTTCGGGCCACGATGCCCGCATTGATGGCGGCATCGACCCTGATGGGCAGATGCGGCCCATGCTGCTCGACGGCGCCGACGGGCAGGATCGCAACCACCCTCTCCGCGTCCAGCTCGGCGAAATCCTTCGTGCTCAGATCCCACCACCAATGCGACTTCAGCTCCATTCTTTCATTCGGCTCCAACGGCTGATTGCGCCGGCGGCCTGCAAAAGAGCCCGGCGCCGTTTGCCTGCTATTCAGGCTTGCGATTGTGCACGCGCCACGATCACTTGAAAGCGCTTTAATTCGGCAAGTCCGTTGCCTTTTGGGCAACGCGAGTCATCTGCTCCGAAGGCGCAACAAGGTAGAAGGGAAATGCTTCACGGTCGGCTGTTGAACTATATCGACGAGGTTGCGCGGACGGGCTCGATCCGGAAGGCCGCCAATCATCTGAACGTTGCCGCTTCCGCCATCAGCCGCCAGATCCTGGCGCTGGAAAGCCAATTGGGAACGCCAATTTTTCAACGGCTCCCAAAGAAGCTGGTCCTGACCGCTGCCGGAGAGATTCTGATCGGCCACGTCAGGCAGACCCTGAAGGAACTGACGCGCGCGCAAACCAAGATCGAGGAGCTCAAGGGGCTGCGGCGCGGCGAGATCACCATGGCGATGATGAGCGGGCTCGCGTCGAACCTGGTCCCCGGAACGGTAAAGGCGTTCCGGATCGCCAATCCAAGGGTCAAGCTCAACCTGACGCTGTTCAACACGGGCGAGGAGATTCAGTTCGCTGTCGCCAACGGCGAAGCCGATCTCGGCATCGGATTCGACTTTACCAAGGACGGCAATCTGAAGGTCCTGGCGCGCGCCGGCGCCAAGCTCGGTGCCGTCATGGCGCCGAACCATCCGCTTGCGAAGCGAACCGGCATCCGGCTGAGCGACTGCATCGACTATCCACTTGTCGTTGCCGACGACACGAGCGCGATCAGGCCTTACTTGAGCACCGCGTTTACGCGCGTCTCACTGGATCTGCAGCCGATCATCGAGACCAATGCCATCGAGATCATGAGGCACTCCGCGATGGTCGACAACGGGATTACCTTTCTCACGCCGTTCGATATCGAGTTTGAGCGGCGGGCGGGACGCCTCGTCTACCTGCCGGTCCGCGAACTGTCGCATGAATCCCAGACCTTGATGCTGATCGGTCACGAACGGGGAAGCAGCGCGATCGCAAGCGTGCTGGCGGAATTGCTCAAGACGATGATGCGCGAGGCGAGCGGATGAAGGCTGTCTACGCCGGCCCATCGAGGACGAGTTGGCCCTATCGGCCGCCCTACAGCGCGAAGTGCAGGTGGTCTCGCCGCGAGACACCTGCACTTCGTTCGCTGACCTCTCGCCCGACCGATGGTTAAGGCCTTATTTTGGAACGGTACCCTCGACCCCTTCAACGTACCAGTTGAGCGAGCTGAAAGTGGCCTCGGACATCTTACCGCCGGCGGGAACCATCTCCTTGCCGGTGTTGTCCTTGATCGGTCCGGCAAATGGATTAAGCGTGCCCGCGATGATCGCCGCCTTCTTTTCCTCAAACACCTTGACGACTTCTGGCGGGATATCGGGATTGAGCGGAGCCATCACCACCAATCCTTCCTTGAGTCCCCAACGGATGCGCCGATTACCGGTCCAGGTGCCATCGAGCACCTTCTTGGTCTCGTCGATGTAATAACCGCTCCAGTCCTCCGTCGAACCAGAGAGCTGGGCTTTCTTGCCGAAGCTCGACATATCGGCATCGATGCTGAACGCATAGGTGCCCTTCTCCTGCGCCGCCTGGATCGAGGCCGGCGAGTCCGTGTTCTGGGCAACGTTGTCCGCACCCTGCGCAATCAACGTGTCTGCCGCCTGGCGCTCCTTGCCGGGATCATACCAGGTGTTGACCCAGATCGGCTTCACCTTGATCTTCGGATTCACGGCTTGAGCACCAAGGGCCATCGCGTTGATATTGCGCATGACGCTCGGGATCGGGAACGAACCGATGAAGCCAAGCGTGTTCGTCTTCGTCATCAGCCCGGCGATCGTGCCGATCAGGTAGAAGCCTTCCTCGAAGCGCGGCGCGTAGACCGTGATATTGGCCGCTGTTTTGAAGCCGTTGACGTGCTCGAACTTGACGTCCGGGAACAGCTTGGCGACCTTCTGAAGCGGCTCCATGTAGCCGAACGAAGTCGCGAAGATCAGCTTGTTGCCGTCGGCTGCGAGCTGACGGAAGACGCGTTCGGAGTCCGCGGTTTCCGGGACGTTTTCCACGAAGGTGGTCTTGATCGCAGAGCCCATCGCCTTCTCAAGCGCCAGCCGGGCCAGATCGTGCTGCTGCGTCCAGCCTCCGTCGCTGCGCGGTCCCAAATAGACGAAAGCGACCTTCAGCGGCTCGGCAGCCGGAGCCGCGACGGGCGCGGCCATCGCCAAGCCCACCGCGGTGGCCATGGACCACATTTTCAAGAACGTTCTTCGTTGCATAACGCCTACCTTTGTCTGGAGCTTGAATTGCTGAACCGCACCGCGAGGCCCCTGATCACGCGGCCGAATGGAAACTCCGGCCAAGGGAAGCCGGTTGATTCAACAAGATGGTCTTGGGATCGCGGCAGATGATCACCAGCACGATGATCGTCGCCGCGTAAGGCAGCATCGACAGGAACTCGGTCGGGATCGGCAGACCGAAGCCCTGCGCGAACAGTTGGAATTGCGTGACACCACCAAAGAGATACGCACCGACAACGATGCGTGTCGGCTTCCACGTGCCGAAAACCACGAGCGCAAGTGCGATCCAGCCCTTGCCGGCGGACATGCCCTCGACCCACATCGGGGTCTGGACCAGCGACAGATACGCACCCGCGATGCCAGCCATCGCCCCGCCGAACATCACAGCTAGGTAGCGAGTCTTCAGGACGGACTTGCCGATCGAATGCGCGACACTCGGCGACTCGCCGATCGCCCGCAGCGTCAGGCCGGTGCGCGACTTCGTCAGAAACCACTGCACGCCTACGAACAGTGCAATGGAGAGATAGACCATGATGTCGTAGTGAAACAGGAGATCGCCCACCACGGGAATGGCGCTCAGCCCGGGAATGGTGATCGGCGTCAGCCGGTTCACCGGCAGGCCGGCGTAGTTGTAACCAACGAAGGCTGACAGGCCGATGCCGAACAAGGTGAGCGCGAGGCCGGTAGCGACCTGATTGGTCTGCAGGTTGAGCGTGAGAAAGCCGAAAAGCAGGGACAACGCGACGGCGGCGCAGGCCGCAGCGAGGAAACCAAGCGCAGCGCTGCCGGTCGCATATGTCGTGGCGAAGCCGGTCACCGCACCGATCAGCATCATGCCCTCGATGCCGAGATTGAGGACGCCGGACCGTTCGACGACGGTTTCGCCAAGAGCCGCGTAGATCAGCGGCGTGGCCGCGACCACGGTGCTGGCGATCATCGGGACAATGGGATTCATGCGGCGGTCTCCGCCTGTACCGGTGGTTTCAAGGTATTGGCCTCGACCGGCGCAACGCGTTTCAGCCGAAACGTGATGAACAAATCGGCGGCCAGGAGGTAGAACAGCAACAAGCCTTGGAACAGCCCGGTGATCGCGGACGGCAAGCCCATGCCCATCTGTGCCGCCTCGCCGCCGAGATAAAGCAGCGACATGAGCAGCGCGCCGAACACTACGCCGATCGGATGCAGGCGGCCGATCCAGGCCACGATGATGGCGGCGAAGCCGTAGCCGGGCGATATCTGCTGTTGCAGCCGGCCGATGGGACCGGCGACTTCGCACACGCCGGCGAGCCCGGCGGTGGCGCCACAGATCATCAGCGCAATCCAGATGTTGCGCTTTTCCGAGAAGCCGGCATAGGCCGCCGCGGCAGGAGCCAGTCCCGCGACCTGCATACGAAAGCCGGCAAAGGTCTTCTGCGAGAATATCCAGGCCACCAGTGCCAGCCCGAGCGCATAGACAATGCCCCAGGTCACCCGCGTTCCGCTGATGAGGATCGACATCGTCTCGGCATCGCCGAAGCCTTGCGATTGCGGATAGTTCAGCCCCTGCGGATCGCGCCATGGCCCGTGCACGAGCCACGACAGCACCAACTGGGAAATGTAGACCAGCATCAACGTGACGAGAATTTCGTTGGTGTTGAACCGGGTTCGAAGAAAGGCGGGAATCGCGGCCCAGGCCATCCCGCCGAGCACTCCGGCCAGTAGCATCAATGGCAACGCAAACGCAGATTCGCTGTCGCCGGACCAGAGCGCGACGCCGCCGCCGGCGATCGCCCCCATGGTGAGCTGTCCTTCGGCGCCGATGTTCCAGACATTGGCCCTGAAGCCCAAGGCGAGGCCCAATCCGCAGAGCAGCAAGGGCGTCGTTTTCAGGAGCAATTCCCCGATGCCGTAGGTGGTCGACACCGGCTTGACGAAGAACAGATAGAATGCCTCCACCGGATCCTTGCCTAACACCTTGAACAGCACGAATCCGGTTATGAGCATACCGACCGCCGCCAGCAGCGGCGAAGCGACGCTCATGATGGACGACGGCGTCGCGCGCCGCTCAAGCTTGAGCATTGGCCGTCTCCAGATGTGCGTTTGCGGAAGCCGCGCGGTCGTCCGCCCGATCGCCGAACTTGCCGCTCATCCATGTCCCGATCTGCTCGATCGATGTCTCCGCAGGCTTGATCGACGGCGAAAGACGTCCGTCGGCGATCACCGCGAGGCGATCGCTGATGGCGAAGAGCTCGTCGAGTTCTTCTGAAATCACCAGAATCGCCACGCCCTGATCGCGCAGATCGATCAGGGCCTGCCTGATCAATTGCGCCGCGCCGACATCCACGCCCCAGGTCGGTTGCGCCACGATCATCATCTTGGGCTGCAGCATCGTCTCCCTGCCGACGATGAACTTCTGCAGATTGCCGCCGGACAGGCTGGAGGCGACCGATTGGTCGCTGCCGCATTTGACCTTGAAACGCTCGATCACGTTCTTTGAAAAGGCCTTCATGACCGACGGATGGATGATGCCCCTCTGCACCATGCCCTTTCGCGCTCCGGTCAGGAGCGCGTTCTGGGCCAGGCTCATCGGCGGCACCGCGCCGCGTCCAAGCCGCTCCTCCGGAACAAAGGTCAGACCAACCGCGCGCCGCTGCGCCGGATTGAGGTTGCCGGCCGGCTGCCCCAACAGCTTGATCATGGAAGCCGGGCTCAAGCGCTCGCCCGAGAGCGCCGTCATCAATTCCCTCTGGCCGTTGCCCGAGACACCCGCGATCCCGAGGATCTCACCGCTGCGCACCGTCAGGCTGACATCCTTGAGCGACGTCCCGAAAGGATCCGGCGAAGTCAGCGACAGACGTTCGACCTTCAGCCTTTCTTCTTTGGCTTCGCGCGGCGCAAGGCGACATTCCGCCAGTTCGCCGCCGATCATCATTCGCGCCAAGCTTTCATTGGTCTCGTTGCGCGGAATGGCCGTGCCGCTGACCCGTCCGCCGCGCAGCACAGTTGCGGTATCACAGAGCGCGCGGATTTCATCGAGCTTGTGGCTGATATAGAGGATGCTGCATCCTTCCGCCGCCAGACGGCGAAGCGTCTTGAACAGGATGAGGACGGCCTGCGGCGTCAACACTGAAGTCGGCTCGTCCATGATCAGGAGCTTCGGCTCCTGAAGCAGGCAGCGAACGATCTCAACCCGCTGTCTTTCGCCCACCGACATGCTGTGAACCAGCCGGTAGGGGTCGATGGGCAGTCCGTATTTCTCCGATACTTCTGTTATCTGCGACGCCAGCTTCGCGGTCGGAACGGCCTCATCCAGCGCAAGCGCGATGTTTTCCCAGACCGTCAGCGTCTCGAACAGCGAGAAATGCTGGAACACCATGCCGATGCCCATCCGCCGCGCCTGTGCCGGCGCGGCGATGGTTTCATACTGCCCGTTCCACATGATGGTGCCGGCGTCCGGCTTGGTGACGCCGTAGATCATCTTCATGAGCGTGCTTTTACCGGCACCGTTCTCGCCGAGCACGGCGTGGATCTCGCCGGGACGGATGCTTAGCGAGACATCGTCGTTGGCGACGACACTGGGATAGCGCTTGGTGATACCAGTCAGCACCAGACGCGGCTTCAGATCGGCAAATCCAGACTGGTCCATGTCTCCAATGAGCCTCGATCCGGTAAAAGCACGGGGGTGGCCGCGCTCCTAGTGAGCACAAGCAAGCCGCGCGCCAAGTCGCCGCAAGGGGCAGTCCGGAGAACGGCGGATCGACAACCGACAGGCGCCTCGCTTACCCACCGCCGCCGCGAGGTTGACGGCCGGCACCACATTTCGCTGAGCGATGTCGCGGCGGTGCCTTACCGCGGAATGAGCTCGATAGTGTCTGGCATCCGTCTTGCTCTCCGACCAATCGGATTTGCGGAGGTCAAGAATGCCCTGTGTCGAACGCCGAGCTGTTTCTTGCAACGGAATCAAACCGCTCGCTCGCGCACAAGAAGCCGGTCTAGCGGTGCAGACCCGATGAAAACCTGGATTCGCGATCCGATTGCCATGCTGGCGGATGGCGGCAAGCGCGGGCTTGTCATTGAGGACGGAAAGATCATCGAACTGGTCGGACCGGACGGCCCGACAACGCCATGCGATGAGATATTCGATGCACGCCAGCACGTGATCATTCCTGGCCTCGTCAATGCGCACCACCACTTCTTCCAGACACTGACGCGCGCCCATCCTCAGGCGATCAACAAGCCGCTGTTTCCGTGGCTGAAGCAGCTCTACCCGATCTGGGGGTCCTATCTCGACCGCGACCGCTTCCGGCTCGCGGTTCGTGTGGCGCTGACCGAACTGTTGATGTCCGGCTGCACCACCGCGTCCGACCATCTGTTCGTTTTCCCACAAGACATGGCTGACGCCGTCGACATCGAAGCCGAAGAAGCCTCCCGGCTTGGAATGCGGATGACGCTGACGCGCGGCGCCATCAATCTCGGCTTTGCGAAAGGGGGCATTGCCGACGAACGATTGATGCAGGATCACGATACGGCGATCGCCGATTGTGAGCGGGTGCTGGCCAAGTATCACGATTCTCGCGAAGGCTCGCTGCTGCGCGTTGCACTGGCGCCGTGTGCGCCGTTCAACGTCACGCGCCAGATGATGATCGACACGGCTACACTGGCTTCGAAGCATCACTGCCTGCTCCACACCCATCTCGGCGAAACGCATGATGAGGATGATTACTGCCTCCACCATTATGGCTGCCGTCCGCTCGATTATCTCGAACAGGTCGGCTGGATGAATGAACGCGTCTGGCTCGCACACGGCATCCACTTCAATGACGCCGAAATCTCGCGACTGGGCGCACACGCCATGGGCATCTGTCACTGCCCGACCTCCAACATGGTGCTGTCATCAGGCATTTGCCGGACCAGGGATCTCGAAGCTGCGGGCGCGACCGTCGGCCTCGGCGTCGACGGCTCTGCCTCGAACGACAGCTCAAACCTGATGGAGTCGGTGCGCCACGCATTCCTGCTTGGACGGCTCGCCTACGACGCATCCGCGGTCACCCACCTCGATGCGTTCAGGTGGGCGAGAGAAGGCTCCGCCCGATGCCTTGGACGCAGTGATATCGGCAAGATCGAAGTTGGCCGTCAGGCCGACCTTGCCTGCTTCACGCTCGAAGAACTGAGATTTTCAGGAGCCGGCGACCCGATCGCGGCTCTGGTTCTCTGCGGCGCGCATCGGGCGGATCGCGTCATGATCAAGGGCAAATGGCGCGTCACGGACGGAGCACCGGTCGGGACCGATATCGCACAGCTGAGATACGAGCATGGCAGGGCTGCGGGGCGGCATTTCTGACCAAAATCTAGCTGTGGAATAGCGACGCATGAAGGAGCTGGCCGCACGCAACTGCACACAATTTCGCGTCTTCATGCTCAATTCCTGACCACACCATTCGATAGCGCGCGAAAAACTCTGGAAGAGTCGGCTATCGCACTGCCCAACCGTTCAGCTTGACCACCGATCTTCGCGAACACTAGTGTCAACGACGCTTCCGGCTGCAATGGGTAAATGCCTGGCGTCGGATTCCAGCACAATTTTGCGGAGTCCTTGCATGGCCAAAGACGGAAACGCCTATCTTTCAAGTTTGCGCGACGATCGCTCGATCTACATAGACGGGCGAAAGGTCGCGGATATCACGACCGACCTCAGCTTTCGCAACGTCATCGAGACGGTCGCCGGACTGTACGATTTCCAGGCCGCGCCGGAGAACCTTGATCTGATGACGTTCCAGTCACCGACCAGCGGCGAGCGGGTGAATCTGGCGTGGCAGCTTCCGAAGACCTATGGCGACCTCGTGAGACGGCGACATGCCATCGAGACTTGGTCGACACTGTCGTGCGGCATGATCGGCCGATCGCCCGACCACGTGGCGTCCACGCTCGCAGGCTTCCGGATGGGACTTGCCGCCTTCCGCGATCATCATCCCGCCCGCGCGGCCGCAATGGAAGCGTATTTCCAGTACGCCCGGGACAACGATCTTTTCCTGTCCTACGTCATCATCAATCCACAATCGGACAAAGGAAAATCAGCAGGCGAGCAGCCGGATCCACATCTCGTGGCTTCTATCGTCGACGAGGACAGCGGAGGCATCACCATCCGTGGCGCCAAGATGCTGGCGACCAGCGGCGTGATGGCGAACGAGCTTCTGATCTCGGGCTTTCAGGCGCTGCAGGCCGGCGACGAAGCCTACGCTTTCACGGCTGTCGTGCCATTGGGCGTCAAGGGATTGACGCTGATGTCCCGCCGCAGCTACGAGCAGAATGCCACTTCGACGTTCGACTACCCACTCTCTTCCAGGTTCGACGAGAATGACGCCGTCGTCCATTTCGACGACGTCAAGATACCCTGGGACCGCGTCTTCGTGTTCAAGGACCTGAAGATGGCCCAGGCCCAGTGGCACGACACCCGCGCGCACGTCTTCCAGAACTATCAATGCATGGTCCGCCTGATGGTGAAGCTGCGGTTCCTGCTGGGAGTGGCGCGCAAGATCGCCGAGATCAACAACATCATCAACTTTCCGCAGGTGCGCGACACGTTGGGTTTGATGGCGGCCAAGGTGAGTAACATCGAAGCGCTCGTGATCGCGATGGAGATGAAGGGTGAGGCCTTCGGGGAGTTCTACGTGCCGGACCGCTCCCTGCTCTGCACGGCCCAGGTCATCGCGCAGAACACCTATCCGGAGATCATAGAAGCGATCCGTTCGCTCTCGGGCGGCGGCTTGATCATGGTGCCTTCTTCCTACGCCGATTTCGCGACCCCTGAAACCAATGCCATCATTCACAAGACGCAGCGTTCGCCCATCACGACGTCGGAGCAGCGCGTCAAGCTGATGAAACTTGCCTGGGATGCGGTCGGCTCCGAATTCGGCTCGCGCCATCTGCAATATGAAATGTTCTATTCCGGCGCGCCGTTCGTGACCCGCGGAAACAGCTTCCGGTTTTTCGACTGGGATAGTGTCAAGGGCCCCGTCGACCGGTTCATGAGTTCCTATGATCTGCCGAAAGGCGATTTGAAGCTTTCGGATGCCGCAGAGTAGCCGGGCAGTGCGATCGATGGTCAGCATGGAAGAGATCAGGCATCTGACATTCGTGGAGCATGGCCCCTCTTCGCTCAGGCTGGTCCAGCATGGACCGCTCTCGGACCTGTCTTTTGCGGCCAAGGATCTGATGGATGTCGCCGGATACAAGACGGCGTGGGGAAATCCGGATCGGCTGCGGGACGCCGATTCGGCCGTCGCGACCGCGCCGGCCGTGCTGGCCCCGTTGATGGCTGGCGCGCACCTCGTTGGAAAGACCCACACCGACGAACTCGCCTGCGGCATGTTCGGAATGAATCCGCATTTCGGGATACCGATCAATCCAAAGGCACCGGCGCGCGTACCCGGCGGATCTTCCAGTGGTTCGGCGTCTGCCGTCGCAGCCGGCTTTTGCGACTTCGCGCTTGGCACCGACACGGGCGGTTCGATCCGTGTGCCCGCAAGCTTCTGCGGCCTTTATGGCCTGCGGACAACTTACGGCCGTTTGTCGGTCGCCGGCATCATGGCGATGGCGCCGAGTTTTGATTCCGTCGGCTGGCTCGCGCGCGATGCGGCGACGATAAAACGCGTCGGCGAGATCTACTTCGGAGCGAGCGGACCGTTCAAGCCGGCCCGCCTGCTGCTCGCGCGCGACGCGTTCGACGTCCCCGTGCGCGAGATCGGCGAGGCGCTTCTTCCCGTGGCAAAGTCGCTTGGCGAGGCGACTGAAGTTACGTTGTTCGAGGAAGGTGCCGAGTTCTGGCTTGACACGTTCAGGCCACTGCAACTCCAAGATCTCTGGTCGACGCTCGGCGCGTGGGCCACAATGCCGGGCCGAACGTTGAGTCCCGCAGTGGCCGAGCGGATCGAACTTTCATCGCATGTCGATCCCGCAAAATTCGCGGCCGCGGTGGTGCGTCGCGAACAACTGACGGACCGACTGGTATCGCTGCTCGGAAACGACGGCGTGCTGATGATTCCGACCGCGCACGATCTTCCGCCACTTCGCGAGGCGCCCGTTTCGGCGCAGATCGAATTCCGGGAAAGGACGCTGGCCCTCACCTGTATCGCCAGCCTGTGCCGGCTGCCACAGGTCAACATCCCGGCGATCACCGTCGATGGCTGTCCGGTCGGACTATCATTCATCGCAGGTCCGCGCGGTGATCAGTTCTTGCTCGATCTTGCCGCCAAGATCGGCGATGCCTTGCCGGCAGCTTCGGGCGGACAATGAAAGCCCACGACGACCGGGATTTCGTCGGTTACGGCAGAAGGCCGCCGAGGCCGCGTTGGCCCAACGACGCACGGCTGGCAATCGTGATCGTCCTCAACATCGAAGAAGGCGCCGAACCATCGATTCCCGATGGCGACGGCGCAACGGAACTGGCGCTGACCGACGGCATCGCGCAGGAGGTCCCGACGGGAATACGGGATTTCGTCGCCGAATCGCTGTTCGAATATGGCGCGAGGGTCGGCTTCTGGCGGATCGTCGACACCATGGCCGAACGCAGCATCCCGCTCACCGTCAACGCCTGCGCGCAGGCCTTGTTGCGCAACCCTGACACCGCGGAGGCAATCAAGACAGACGGTTTCGACCTGTGCTGCCATGGCAACCGTTTCGTCCGGCATTTTCTGATGAGCGAAGCCGAAGAACGAAGCGCCATTGGCCGGGCCGTGGCCGGCTTCGAGCAGGCGGTCGGACGCCGTCCGCTCGGCTGGCAAAGCCGCTATTCGCCGAGCCGGCATACCCGCGCGCTTCTGGTCGAACATGGCGGCTTTCTCTACGATTCCGACAGCTATGCCGATGACTGGCCCTACTGGGTCAAAGTCGGGGAACGTCCCCATCTCGTCATTCCGCACAGCTTCACCAACAACGACAATCGGCTTGCGACCGCAAAGCTCGGAACGGCGAACGATTTCTTCGACCATCTTTCGTCGGCCATGCGCGTGCTCCATGAAGAGGGCCGCCGCCATCCGCGCATGATGACGATCAGCCTGCACAGCAGGATCTCCGGCCAGCCGGCCCGGTTCGAGGCCATCACCCGGTTTCTCGATTTTGCGGCGAAGCATGAAGCGGTCTGGTTCGCCGGCCGTAGCGACATCGCCCGGCACTGGATTGCGACCCATCCCCCAGGACAAGGTCAATGACGGCGCAGGCACGTCTCTTGCTATCGGGAGGCCTCGTCGTCGATCCGGCATCCGGAACGGTCGATCGAAAGGATCTGCTGATCGAAGACGGCAGGCTTGCCTGGATCGGAACAACCGGCGCGACACCTGCGCGTTCAGCAACGCGGCGCGATGTCAGCGATCGGCTGATCGTCCCCGGTCTCGTCAACTCCCACACGCATGGCCACGCCAATCTGATGAAGGGCATCGCCGAAAGGTGGACACTCGAGGCGTCGCTGACGAACGGACCATGGCTCGCCGGCCCGCGCGATCCGGAGACGATCTATCTGTCGACGCTGGTCGGCGCCATCGACATGCTGACAAAGGGCTGCAAGCCTGTTTCGATCTCGTCTACGAGTTTCCGCGGCCGACCGTGGAAGGCTTCACGGCGGTGGCGCGCGCCTACGCCGATGCCGGGATGCGCGCCGCGCTCGCGCCGATGATCGCCGACCAGACCCTGTTCCAGTCGATCCCGGGGCTGGCGGACGCGCTGCCGCCGGATTTACGCGCGTCGGTCGGCAACTTCTCGCTTGCAAGCGGCGATAGGACCCTTGCGGCCATGGAAGAAATCGTGGCCGCGCAAGCGCAACTCCCCAACGGCATCTCGATCGCCATCGCACCGACGATCCCGCATCACTGCTCGGAGCCTTTCCTGCAACGCTGCATGGAGATCGCCGAACGCCACGGGCTGCCAATCCACATGCATATCGCAGAGTCGCGGCTGCAGGCGGTCGCCGCCCGCAAGATCTATGGCCGCTCCCAAGTCCGCTATCTTGCCGACCTCGGCATGCTCAGGCCCAAATTCACGGCCGCGCACGGCGTCTGGCTCGACGATGACGACCTCGATCTGCTCGCGGAGCACGGCTGCTCGGTTGCGCACATTCCCGCAAGCAATTTCCGACTCGGATCTGGCATCGCCCATGTCAGGCCGATGCTGGCGCGCGGCATCAATGTCGGGGTGGCGACCGATGGCGCAAACTCCTCCGACTCCCTGAGCATGCTGCAGGCGATGCGGCTTGCCTCCTTCTCAGCCCAGGTTTTCGCCGGCCCACGTGACGAGTGGCTGCTAGCCAGCGAAGTCGTCGGGCTCGCGACCCGGGGTGGTGCGCAGATCCTGGGCCTCGAGGCATGTGGGCGGATGGAACAGGGAGCGTGCGCAGACCTCGCCCTGCTTGATCTGAACCACATCGATTTCATTCCCGCCACCGCCCCCCTCAACCAGTTGGTGACGAGCGCGGACTCCGCCGCGGTGACGGACGTCATGGTCGGCGGCGAATTCAAGGTCGTCGATCGGAAGATCGTTTCGGTCGACACGCGGGAACTGCGCAGCCGGGTCGCCGAAAGCTTCGCGAAGCTCTCTGCCGCGACGCGCGACGCCCGAACCCTTGCCAGCAGGCTCGAACCCCATGTCGTGGCCTTCGCCCAATCGAAGGCGCAGGAGCCGCTTCCGATCGAACGGCGTATTCCACTGGAGACGAGATAGCCTGATGCTTGCAACGAATAAAGCAAGTGACGCCCTGATCGAGCTCGAACGGCGCGTTCGCTTTGAGCTAGATTGCCTCGGATACCCGGCCCGGCAATGGACGATTCCCCATAACCACGAGGGCGCGCCCGTGCACGACGCCGTCATCGTAGGCGGCGGCCAAAGTGGAACGTCGATCGCGTTCCGCCTCCTGCGCGAGCGGGTGACCACCGTTCGCGTGCTCGACAGGAATCCTGCCGGTCTCGAAGGTCCGTGGCTGACATTCGCCCGCATGCACACGCTGCGAACGCCAAAGACCGTGACCGGCCCGGATCTCGGTCTTCCCAGCCTCTCGGTCCGTGCCTGGTGGGAAGCGCGCTACGGCGAGACTTCCTGGGCGGAATTGAACAAGATCCCGCGCGAACTCTGGCAGGCCTATCTGAGCTGGGTACGCAACACCATCGGTATGGAAGTGAGCAACGGGGCCGAGGTAACCGATATCGAACCGCTTGCCAACGGCCTGCTCGCGGTGCACGCGCGCGTCAACGGGGCGGCCGAGAGGCTGTTTGCCCGCAACGTCGTGCTCGCCACCGGGATCGAAGGGTCTGGCCGATGGGCCGTGCCCGACGTGATCGCGAAGGCATTGCCGCGAGAGCGTTATGCTCATACCGCAGAGCCGATCGATTTTGCCGCACTGGTCGGAAAGAAGGTCGCCGTGATCGGCGCCGGCGCTTCGGCCTTTGACAACGCAGCCATGGCGCTCGAAAATGGCGCGACGTCGGTCCATCTGTTCGCTCGGCGAAACAAGCTTCCAACCGTCAATCCCAATCGCTGGATGGAGTTCGCGGGCTTCCTGCGCCATTTCGGCGACCTCGATGACGCCCACAAATGGCGCTTCATGAAGATCATCTTCGACATGAATCAGCCACCTCCGCAGGACACGTTCGACCGCTGCGTTCGTCACGGCAATTTCTGGGTGCACCTCGACTATCAGCTTGAGTGTGTCGGGTTCGATGCCGGAAAGATTTCGCTGACCAACTCGGGGCGAACGGAGACCTTCGATTTCCTGATCGTTGGCACCGGATTTACGGTTGATCTTGCCGCGAGGCCGGAATTGGTCCGCTTCCATGACAAGATCGCCCGCTGGTCCGATCGCTATCAGCCGCCGCTCGGCGAAGAACGTCCGCGGCTCGGCGCCTACCCTTACCTGTCACCCAGTTTCCAGTTCACCGAGAAGGTCGCGGGATCGGCGCCGTATCTCGCCAACATCTTCAGCTACACGTTTGCGGCGATGCCGAGCCTTGCCTGCTCCGCCGGCATCTCCGCCCTCAAATTCGGCCTCGATCGTATCGCTGCGGGCGTCAGCCGCAACCTGTTCGTTGAGGACGCCGACGCCTATCTCCAGTCGCTTCTCGACTACGACGAACAAGAGCTTGACCCCGCCGCTCTGCTTGAGCGCGAAATTCGGGGAAACGTCGCATAAGTGATACCCGCCCCTGCAAGGCTACAAGGAATACACTGCCATGGTGAGTGTCGAGGACCGATCCAAGCGCATTCTGGAGTCAACGCTGAAGATACAGAGCCCCTTCGAGCTCGACCGAACGCTTTGTCTTTACAGTCCGCAGGACAATGTCGACTCGCTGAAGCATCCGCGCATCGCCGAATGGCTGCAGTTCATCCAGAACGAATATGAGCCTGAGCTGCCGTCGGCGCGCCGTCACGTCCTGCTGTTCATGCCCTGCACCAAGACCAAGCCGTATCCGTTTTCGACCGAACATATGGCGATCAACCAGCGGCTGCTGGATGAAGGCTTCCGTCCGACGAAGCGTACATACCTTCCACAGGAACTGCAGGCTCGCCTCGAACCTCCATTTTCGCCGGAGGTCTTGAATCTCTCGCCGCTCGCCAATGACAGCGGCACGGTGCTGCACCGAATGGTGATCTCGGAGCCCATGGCCGTCGTCCCCTACGAGCATATCGTCGAATATCGCGGAAAACCTTCGCCGGCGGTAGCCTATGACGATCCCGGCCTGTTCGAGAACAGGGGCAACGCCGTGTCGCCCTGGAGGGCGGACTCGACCGCAGTGCAAGTCACGGCGACCCGCTGGAAATGGGGCGACGAAGAGCGCCGGCACTATGTCATGATGCACAACGAAATGGCACGCATCCTGGCTGACGTCGTCGCGCGGATCGGCCATCACTATAGCGACATTATTTCATGGGTCGCGCCGGGCCTCACCCATCGCAGCTTCGTTCTGTCGCGCGGCGAGCGCGCCGCTCACCACGTCACGACGTCGCGCAAGGTCGGAAGCAGGCGCCTCGAACTGATCGGTGCCAACGATCATCTTGCCGCAGGGCAGAAGATCGCCTGCCTGCCGATGCCGGACGACTGCAAGCTGGCCGTTCAGCGCCTGTCGCAGCGGCTGGGGATCGACATCTCGAAGGCAACCGCCATCTACGCACGCGGCGGCGCCAATGCGACGCCGCTCGCATTGCCGGAGCTGCTCGACGTTCTCGTCAAACGGCTGGCCTCCAACCACCTCGACATCGAAGAAAGCAAAAAATATGGCAGCCTTGTCTCTTAAAATAGGGCTCAGCGATTCCGATCGCACCCGACCGATCGCGAACGGTGAAGTATCGATCGCCGGCGTCGAAGCCGACGTGACGTTGATGGGCGTGCAAGCGCTGTTCAACAAGCAGTTGACGGAACATACCTTCGACTGCTGCGAATTTCCGATCACTTCCTATCTGAGGTCGCTCGAACGCCCGGAGCGGCCTTATGTGGCGGTGCCGGTGTTTCCCTCGCGACACTTCCGCTTCTCGAACGTCTTCGTCAACACGTCAAAGCGGATCAGGACACCAGCCGATCTCGCCGGCAAGCGCATCGGCGTGCCCGTGTTCGACATGGCCGCCGCCGTCTGGCTGCGCGGCATCTTTCAGGATTATTTCGGACTGCCGCGCACCTCGCCGATCTACGTGTCGGGTGGCCTGGAAAGCGCCCGCAGTGGCGACGAGCATCCGCAATTCTATCCCGACCGCTTCAAGCACGAGCAAAGGAACGACAAGAGCCTCGCCGTCTTGCTGGCGGAGGGCGAGATCGACGCTTTATACACCGCGCGGGCACCGAGCACCTGGCGCACTCCTATGGTGACCCGCCTGTTCGAAAATCCCATGGAGGCAGAGCTCGCGTATTGCTCCAAGACCGGGATTTTTCCACCCATGCACCTCATCGCCATCAAGCGAACCATCGCCGAGTCCAACCCGGGCCTGGCGATGGCCGTGTTCGATGGTTTCGCCAAGGCTCAAACGATCGCCAGAGAGCGACTGTTCGATTCGGCGGCGCTGAGTACGATGCTGCCGTGGCAGCTCGAGAACCTGATGTTCACTGAGCAGCAGCTCGGCAGCGACTACTGGCCGGTTGGCCTCGCAAAGAATCGCTCAACGCTCGACGTTGTCAGCCGCTACATGTTCGAGGATGGCCTGATCTCCAGACAGCTTTCGCCCGAGGAATTCTTTCCGCAACCAGATCTCCTTACCACTTAGTAATTCGTAGAGGGACGCATCGGGATATTGCCCGCGCCACTCGCCTCGGAGCACGCCTTGCACTGAGCACGCCGGATGGCAGAACATCGTCGTTTGGCAGAGGATGTAGCAGAGGTCCGTCCGCCACGTCGCTAAACCCACTATTTCGGAAGCCTGTTTTCCTACCGGAGGGTAGCTTTACTCGCGAGGCGGCGCGTTGAAAGACCGCCACACATCGAGGGCGGTAGGCGGTTCGGAATGACCGCTTCTCTCCCTTCTGAGACTCTCCGGTCCGGCCGAATGTCCGGTTTGCACCAAAATCTGCTCGCTAGGATCCGCGCAGAAAAGCGGACCGGGCCCTGAATCGCGCATCACTTCTCGTCACCCATCAATCAAATGTCAGGACGACCTTTCCGAGATGCCCGCCCCGTCGCAAACTATCCATCTGTGTGTACCGAAAACCTTATCCGGGTTGATGACGTAATGGAGTCGCCTAAGCTGGCGGAATGATCGGGCTGCTCTGTTTCGTACTGGCCGTCTTGGCTTCGCCCCTCAAGTCGAAGAGCCGACTTGAAGCAGAGAATGCGGCGCTCAGACATCAGTTGATTGTCTTGAGGCGTAAGATGCGGGGTCGTGTCCGGCTCAGCAACGATGATCGCTGGTTCTTCATTCAGCTGTATCGCTGGTTTCCATCGATCTTGCAGGTCCTCACGATCATCCGGCCCGAGACGGTCGTGCGTTGGCACCGGGCCGGCTTTCGCGGCTACTGGCGTTGGAAGTCGCGCCCGATCGGAGGGCGGCCGCCGATCGACACGAGGTTGCGCGCGTTGATCCGGCGGATCAGCGTCGAAAATCCGCTTTGGGGCGCGCCACGCATCCACGGCGAACTGCTCAAGCTCGGGTTCGAGGTCGCGCAGTCCAGCGTCGCCAAGTACATGGTGAAGCGACGCGGGCCACCCAGCCAGGGATGGCGCACCTTCTTGTGTAATCACGCGCCGGACATTGCCGCCATGGACTTGTTCGTTGTTCCCACCGTCGGTTTCGATCTGCTCTATCACAGCAAATCCGACGGCGGAATGGGTTGCACGTCAAATCACGGAGGCATTTCCTTGGGATGAGGCTCCGCACTACCTCATCCGCGATCGCGACCGGATCTATGGCAGCGTCGTCACGCGCCGATTGCGCGCCATGGGCATCCGGGACACGCCTACCGCACCAGCGTCGCCCTGGCAGAATGGCTTTGCCGAACGGCTGATCGGATCGATCCAGCGTGAGTGTTTGGACCACGTCATTGTTTTGGGCGAGGCGCATCTGCGTCGGGTTCTGCAATCCTACGCCGACTATTACAATAACGTCAGAACGCATCGATCCTTGAACAAGGACGCGCCGATTTCTCGCCCGGTTCAGCGAACCGGTGCGATCAGTTCACGCCCCATCTTGGGCGGACTTCATCACCACTACGCCCGAGCTTAAGTTTTCGGTACACACACGTGCCTATATGCTCGATCGTTCTTGGTTTCACCCGTTGCTCGAAGAGATGCCGGAGATGTTGCATTTCCCCGGCGGAAGCTGGTGCCCAATGGCAGTTGCGTACAACGATCGAACTATTGGGAGCGGAGGTTGATCGGGGGCTATCGGGAGCCGATACGGCCATCTGTGCTCTCCTTGATCTGATGTTCTTGTACATTCTTAGGACTTGGCTGGCTGAGAGCAGCCATCGCAGACATACTGCCGGTTGGTCAGCAGCACTAAAGGACTCACGAATCGCTGCCGCCTTGGCTGGCATCCATAGTGAACCGGCAAAGCCATGGACAGTTGCGACGCTTGCAAGTGCAGCAGGGCTTTCGCGCGCCGCATTTGCGCGCCGGTTTTCCAGTCTGCTTGGCCAATCCCCCGCAGCTTATCTGACCTTGTGGCGGATGATGATCGCTACTCGTCTCATGCGAGATTCCGATCTACAACTTGCCGCTATCGCTGCTCAGATCGGATATTCTTCCGAATACGCCTTCGCTCACGCCTTTAAGCGTCTGCACGGTATTTCGCCCGGAGCGTATCGTCGCGGCTGGAAGAAGCCGGGCGGATGACCTGCTGATCTCGCGCGCGCCAGTTCTGCGATGAGCTCGAAGCAAATCCCGCTAGCGCTGATTCGTGTGGTAAGTGACTGATTGACGCAATCCATGCTCAAAGATGACCCTCGCTCGGGACTTATGCCCTGCATTTACGAGCGAGCTTTGTTCGAGCAAAGTAGCGGCGCGCGGGCTTGTTTCGCGCGTTGCCGGTTCAGTCTTTCTTCTCCCCATTTCGAGAGCATTTCGACGAGGGGCCTCAGGCTTTCGCCTTCCTCAGTCAAGCGATACTCCACTCGTGGAGGGACCTCGGCATAGACGGTCCGTAGAACCAGCCCGACCTCCTCGAGCTCACGAAGCTGCTTGGTCAGGAGCCGCTGCGTAATGCCGGGCAGACGACGATGAAGCGCGTTGAACCGCAGGCATCCCGCATCAAGCAGATGGAAGAGCATGACGCCTTTCCAGCGCCCGTCGATGAGATCGAGGGTCACCTCCACCGGGCACCCCGGCACGTCTGAATAGTGCTTGACCTTCATACCAATAGTTCCCTTTCGGAAACCTAGTACGCCAAATGGTCGTACTAGCAAAGACGAGCTACGTAACGATTTCTCCGACAGATCCGCGTCGAGGGAAAATTACATGCAAGCCATCACTTATCGTCCAGGCGCCGCCCTGTCCGATCCCCAGTGCTTCACGATCGCCGACAAGAAGGATCCTGTCCCGGGTCCTCGTGACCTCCTGGTCTCAGTATGCGGCGTCTCCGTCAACCCTGTCGACACCAAGATCCGTCTCGGTCAGGTCTTGATGGGCGATGCCGTCGATATCCTTGGTTGGGACGTTGCTGGTATCGTCGTCGATGTCGGAAGCGAGGTCACAATTTTTCGCCCTGGCGACGAGGTCTTCTATTCCGGCAGTCTGAGCCGGCCCGGCGGTAATGCCGAGCTCCACGCCGTCGACGAACGCCTCGTCGGCCGCAAGCCGGCGCGGCTCAGCTTTGCGCAGGCGGCGGCGCTGCCCCTCACGTCGCTCACGGCGTGGGAATTGCTGTTTCACCGCCTTGGCGTTGGCTTGGGAAAGCAACACGATGCGGGCGGATTGCTGATCATTGGTGGCGCCGGTGGCGTCGGCTCGATGCTGATCCAGCTCGCACGGCGCCTCTCCGGACTAACCGTGATCGCCAGCGCTTCACGTGCCGAGAGCCGTGACTGGTGCCTCTCGCTTGGCGCCCACCACGTGATCGATCATTCGCAGTCGATGACAGACGAGCTCGCTAGAATTGACGCGCCGGACATCACCTACATCGCCGCCCTCAATCAGACGGACCTGCACTGGACCGCGATCACCAAGATCATTGCACCAGGGGGCAAGATCGGCGTGATCACCAATCACGCATCCCTCGACGCCGCGCCTCTGCGGCCCAAGAGCGCATCGTTGCATTGGGAGGATGTGGTGACGCGGCAGCATTTCGGTGGCGCCGACATGATTGCCCACCATAAGATCCTTGATGAAATCTCCTCGCTCGCCGAAGCCGGCGTCCTGCGCTCGACGGCAACGACGGAGCTCGGCCCGCTCACGCCCACCTCACTTCGGGAGGCACACGCGCTGGTTGAGAGCGGCCGCATGCTGGGAAAGGTTGTTCTCGACCGACTTTGCGCCCGATGAGCCGAGGTCATTTCGCTGCAGCCCGATCGCGGCGAAATCCCCGGCGGTCACGCTGACTATTCTTACGTGTAATGATCATGGCCCGCAAGGCTGGGCCATGAGTCGGCGATCCGACAAACCAACTGTCCGGCACGCGACCTCCAATAACATGGATACTTCGCCTCGCGTTTGCAATCGTCGACGAGCTGCGCCCTTCGTCCAGCCGTCGGCAGCGCAAGTACGCGGTCAAATTCGATGACGTCCGCTTCCTCCTCCAGGCGGGTGGACCCGCATAGCCATGCACCAAGTCTGCTGATCCTGGGGCGGGATGGCCGTTAGTGCAGTGAAGGCCGAGATAAGCAAGATAGTCGCTAACGTCCCACAGGGCTATGCGGAGGTCAGAAATTTCTCCATCAGCAATGAGAGCATCGAAGGCACAGTACAGGCCGGTCTGGTGGTCGATCTCGTCTAACTTCACAGTTTCTGCCTTGCTTCGTCATTCAGGGAGCGTTTTTCCCCATCAGTCAATGGACCGACACCCAGTATTTGGACCGCTCCCCTGGGATCATAGGCAGGCACCCCATGTGTCACGCTGGGGGCATTTTTTCGAATTTCGGAAGAGCTGAATCGAGGTGGTCCCAAGCATAGCCAGCTGCCGTCCATGTGACCTGTTGTGGCCTATACCGACTAGGATCATCAAGACTCCCGGCGCGCACAACTAGGTAATCCGGTATGTCGCGAAACGTCGCGTAGACCGGTGATCCGCAGGTGGGGCAGAAGGCGCGTATTTTGACAGTGCCACTATCACCGACCAACTCCCAATGCGTCGCTGCTCCTTGGATGCTCGTAGCCGAGCGCGGAAAGATCAGGTGCGATAAGTGCCCCGTGCCGCTTTCACGCTGGCATTGACGACACTGGCAATCGGTCATCATTACGGGTTCGGCGAACATTTTGTAGCGGATCGCGCCGCAGGCGCACCCACCGGTATAGGGCGCGTTCATGTCTTCTCACCTTCATAGGATGGCCGTTGGCGCAAACAAAATTTAAGCAGCATCAAACCTCCTCATCCGTTCTGGGTGCGCGAGGACGATTGCCTTCTGCGCACTCAAGCCTGCTCGTCGGCAGTGCTGCCGATGTTCTTGAGAACCTTTTTCCAGCCTTCGCCCATGTTCTTGTAAGCCGTATCATTCCTTGGCAGGACGAAGCCGGAATGGACAAGTCGAAGGCGCGTTCCGTTCTCGACCCTCGAAAGCGTCCATGTGACCACTGTATTCAACAGTGAGCCGTATCCGACATTCCCCTCGTGCCCTCCCTTCCAAGCATAGGTGAGGCGTTCGTTGCGCTTCACCTCCAGCACCTGACAGTGAATGGTACCATCCCAGGCACCGGCCGGTTTTGTCTGGAATGTAAAATGCTTGCCCTCTACCGGCTCGAATCCCGTCGGCGCCATTATCCAGCGGCTCATCAGCTCGCCATTTGTCAGCGTCTTCCAGATTGTCTCAGGCGCATGTGGGAAAACCTGGTCAACCACAATCTCCTGCGTGTCGGGTTTCAATTCGGCGCCAGTCATGGATCAATCTCCTTCAGGAAGGTACGAAGATTGGCGAACCGATTGCGCCAGAAGACGCCGTAATGGCTCATCCAATCGAAAAGTGGGGCGAGGCCCTCCGGTTGGGCGCGATAGTAGACCTTTCGACCCTCGGGTCGTTCGGCGACCAGACCAGCCTGCTTCAAAGCTTTCAGATGCTGGGAGACGGCGCCCTGCGTTACCCCGCTCTCCCGCGTCAGTTCGACTACGCTAATCTCACCGGCGCTGATCACCCGCTCGAACACGGCGCGCCGAGTTGGATCAGCAAGGGCGCGCATCACCGTATCGATGGGGGTGGCGATATGCATAAAGAAATCATTAGCGAAGACTAATTCATTAGTCAATGCTAATTAATGGGACCGATGCCTTCGGACAGCGATCGCTCGCACGCGTTCTTCGAAGACGATATTCGGGGACTTCCCGCCCAGTTCGAGCGACACGCGCTTCAGACTGCGCGCCGCCGTCTCGTAAACTTTCGCACCTGTCGCATCCGAGCCGGTAAACGTGATCTTGGCGACGCCTGGATGCGCGATCAATTCGCTGCCGATCTTAGGTCCAAAACCTGTAACCACGTTGAAGATGCCGTCGGGTATACCGGCCTCCTTCGTCGGCAGCGAACAGGTTTGTCTCGCGAGTGACGCCGGCGAAATGCCTCAGCGCATCGCTGCGCCAGTGCGGGCGCGAGCCGTTGGAACGGTTCAACCAATATAACACGTAGCGTGCCGAGGATCAGCGCTCGTCCAAGCGCCACCTTCTTGCTCTGACCGCCCGGCTGATCTCGTCGGCCGCCTAATACGGGTTCTGGTCTCGATTCGGAAAATCATCGGTTACGATGGGGATGATGTGAGGAAGATCGAAAACCGGAAACAAACTTTGCGCTAGGGGCTTTGCGAAGAGCGTCAATGTGGAAATGGCGCCGTTCTCGACCGTAAGAACATGGATGGAATGTGCGGTCCAAGGCGTTTCACTGCTGGCACGAGAGTATGCTGCGAACGCGGGCTGATTGTTAGCGGCCGTTGGAACTAGGCGAAAGCTCTCGTAGGCTCTCCATGCCCATTCGAAGAAATTACCGATAGCCGCGCGACCGGCGTACCATTGTGCTTTCGGCGGCATCGTGTAAGTCGCGTCCTCTTTAAGCAGAGCCACAAGACCGTCGACGTCGAGCCGCTCCCAGGCGTTCAAGTAACGACTTAGAAGTTCCTGCTCAAACGGATTGGGCGAGCGCGACGCTGCTGGACGACCATCGGGGTAGCGCTTGGAAAGCGTCTCGCGCGCCCGCTGCAGGATACTGTTGATCGAAGCTGTTGAGCCGCCAAGGAGAGTAGCAGCCTCATTCGCAGACCAACCCAGCACGTCACACAACAGAAGCGCAGCTCGCTGACGGGGAGGCAAGCCCTGTATTACGGCAACGAACGCGAGTTGGACAGCTTCCCGCGATAGATATCGCGCCTCGGGATTTGCCGTCTCATCAATGCCTTCAAGGAACGAGTCCGGATACGGTTCTAGCCACGGCACGTCCGTAACCGACGTACCGTCCGGCATGCGCATGCCCGCCGCAGGCAGCAATTCGTTAGGGAGGAGGCGCGGAGCATTCTTTCGAGCTGCGAGAGTATTCAGGCATACGTTCGTTGCAATTTGATACAGCCACGCTCGGAAAGATCCTCGCCCCTCAAATCGATCAAAGCCGCGCCAAGCCCGCAAAAGTGTATCCTGGACTGCGTCCTCGGCTTCGTGGACGGACCCAAGCATCCGATAGCAATGCAATTTAAGCTCACGGCGAAAGGGCTCAATGCGCCGTCCAAACGCATCGTCGGGGCGATTCAACTCTCCCTTTGAGTTTGGTGCGTCAGTTGCTGTCATTGCAGCTGGATATTTGCATTCGGACAACATCCTTCAAGTCCTGACAGCCAGGATACACTTTTCGAAGACTGTGCCAGCGCAATGAACGCTGATATCGAGCGCCAGCCGGGGTCATTGAGGCACTGCTTCGAGCCCCCGGCCTGACACGATGAACGTATTTCCCTCGATAGGCCCAGTATTTGCGGCTAACTCGATAAATGCGGTCGCCACGTGCGATGATGTCGGCGGAGAGGCCATACTCCGCACGAAGTCCGCGGGCGATATGCCGAGATAGCGAGAATAACCAGCGATCGCATGCCTTCCTAAGTCCGTATCCGGCATGATGCGCGGCGCTAACGATATGAACCGCAACTCAAGCCCGAGACGGTTCGATTCCTTCTGTGCGTAGTTTGCGATAAACAGCTGCGTTCGCTTGGCGCCAGCGTATCCACCCGAGTTCGGGGATCCTGCGAGAGCAGCGCCGCTCGACACCAGAATGATCTTTGTCCCTAAGGGCAATGGGCGCAATATTGCTGCTTTACAGAAGTTAAAAGCTATCCGGACGTCAGCCTCCCAATTTCTCCCGAACTCCTGCCAGCTCTGCTCATGGAGTGGGGCGGCGGGCGGGAAAGCCCCGGCGCAAATGGCAAGGACGCTCGGCTGGCGGACGTCGAATATTCTGCGGGGCGCGTCGTCGTCCGTTGCGTCGAGCGACATGATCTGGACGTCAGACAGTTCTTGTTGCAACTGCTTGAGGGGCCCCTCCTGCCGAGCGACAGCAAATACACGCGCGCCGTTGCTGTGAGCTGCCTCCACGATACGGCGCCCCACGCCTCGGCTACCTCCGATCACCACGACGTCCTTGCCCGTCAATGCAAGCATGCTACTCTCCTAGCGTTGGGCGTTTATGTCTGCCTGACGATAAATAAGACCGGCTCGACGACCGAAATTCATCGGTGAGGTCATCTTTTTTCGCAGGTGGGCCTACTGAGTGATACGCATCTCCAAGCCACCACGCCTTTGGGGAGCCTTCCAAACAGCTCGCAGAAGAACTTCGGCTCAGGCGCGCTTTAGATTACCCGCAGGCGGCCACGCATGCGTCAAGTGTAAGATAGACGCGTTGGCTTGGAGTCATTAACTCCCGCAGGCACCAGTTTTCTAGAAGCCTTCCAGAGCTGTCCGTTAATAAAATTCGGCGCGAGCCGGCGCATGAATGCGAGTTGCTTCGACTGCCCCGGCCGGATCTCGGGAACGCCTGCTTTGAACCCGTCAAATGATTGTTTCACTAGCTGTTCGGTTGTGATCATGGTGATGCCATCGTCTTCCCGAAGGTCAGCCGTCATCTCGGTCTTGACCGCCGGAGGCATGAGTTCGATGACCTCCACACCAGTCTCCTCCAACTGGAAGCGAAGCGATTGGGTGTACGAGTGGATCGCCGCCTTGGTCGCGCAATATATCGGCAAGCATGGCAGGGGCACGAATGCCAAGGCAGACGACACGTTGATGAGCGTACCTTTGTTAGCCTTTAGCATGTCGATGAAGGCGGAAGTCATCCTGATCACGCCACCCGCGTTGACGTTTAGCTCCACCGTCAAACCAGCAATGTCGGCTGCTGTGCCCTTGAGGTTCTTATAAAGGCTAATACCGGCGTTGTTCATTAGCACGTCAAGCTGCGGGAAATCCTCCTTCACGCGTGCAGCAAGTGCAGCAATCTGAGCTGGATCGGCGACATCGCTCTGGATCGTTTGTATTTTCGGATACTGTAGCTTCACTTGGTCGAGCGCGGCCTTGCGCCGACCCGTCACGATAACCTGGTTACCGAGCTCGACGAACTTAAGCGCGAACGCAAGACCAATGCCGGCAGAACCTCCGGTGATGAGGATTGTGCGACCAGTGAGTTTCATGGATACCCCTGAGTAAACTGTGCCCCGCTCGGAGGGGCGCGATACGACAAATCGCAGTCGAGAACAGATCAACCATCGTCCGCCGACCGCCCGGATCGAGCGGTCGAACGGCACGACCACGCTGGCAGATTCGAAGCAGGACGCTAGTCGTCGAGGGCTCCCAGACTCATGTTAACGATAGTACCAGTCATCGCGCTCGCCTGATCGGAGGCGATGAAAGCAGCCGCGTTTGCCATCTCAGCAAGGGTCGTCAGCCGACGCGTGTGGGTTCTGCTCGCGATCAAATCGTGGAACTGGTCCCAGGAAATTCCCCATGCTTTGGCATGAAGGCCGTAGACTTCTCTAATCGTACCAGAGTCCGGCATGCCGAGCGGTCGAAGACCAACCACTCGAACGCCATCGCGCGCAAGTTCGGCAGAAAAGTTCCGGGTGAGCGCTTCTACGGCGGCCATGGCCGGACCGACCCCGCCCATCATCGGAATGCCGGTTCGCGAGGGGGTTGAGGTGACCGTCATGATCACACCTGATTTTCTTTTAACCATCCAGCGGGCAGCCTGCCGCGCGGTCAAAAGGTACGTTTCCGTGTAAGTCACGATTGGCCGCGAGAACTGGTCCAGCGCGAGATCGACCAGAGGCACCCCCTGCAAATTCGTATTCGGGATCCCGACGGCATTGAAAGAGATGTCAATACGACCGGCCTCGTCAATGACCGACTGGAGATGACGGCTGATCGCCCCCTCCTCGAGAGCATCAACTTCTGCAGTTTGGACCGCGGCGCCATCAAAAGCGATTTCTTTTGCGACGGCTTCAACCGAAGCTCGATTGCGGCCGGTGAGAAATAGCTTGGCTCCTTCGCGTGCAAAAGCGCGCGCGACAGCGCCCCCAACCGCGCCTCCAGCCCCGTAGATCACTGCAACCTTGTCCTTCAGCATCATCTCTGTGTTCCTGCTTGTTCTCTTGTTCGCCCGTGATCCCGAGCGACCTCGTGCGTAAGACCGGAGTGGCAGGCAAAACTCATCGGTGCCGCACGATTATTTTGTGATCCGCTTCTTTGGCGAAGGGGCGATGGCGACCTAACAATCGCGAGCGCGGTCTCTCAAGCGGCAGCATCGCCGGTCTGCTTGCCGCCGCTAAGGAACACTCGAAACCTTGATGTTCTCGGTTCTGGCGAAACTCGCTCCGCTCGGAGGAGCGGGGTGGCGAGCAAAATTCATCGGTGATCGAAAGTATTTTCGACGCCATATGACCATTGACAGCGGTACATATGGCTCTGCCCTGCCAGATTTGGTGGGCGGCGCTCAAAAGGTAAGGACGATTTTTCCGAAATGATCACCTGAATGCAGGCGTTCGAGCGCGGGGACAACATCGTTCCAGTCGAACGTGCTGTCGAGGATGGGCCTCCTCGAACTCGCGGCCATGGCGTTCAGCAGGCTTTCAAGCGACGAACGAGAACCGACCGGAATGCCCTGGACCGCAGCCTGCTTACGAAAGATATCCAGCGGATTGATACTGCCCTGCGCCCCTCCCAGATATCCAATCACGCTAATTCGTCCCCCGGAACGGACTGCCTTGAGCGATTGGGCAAAGCTGCTAGGTCCGCCAGTTTCGAGAATATGGTCGGCCCCCTGCCCCGCCGTCAACTCAAGGACCTCGTCCGACCAGGCTGGCGTTCCGCGGTAGTTAACTCCCGCAAAAGCACCTAGAGCCTTTGCTCGCTCCAACTTTTTGTCGCTGCTCGACAAAACGATCACCTTCGCACCGACCATCAACCCCACTTGAAGGCCGAATAGTGCGACCCCTCCCGTCCCTTGAACGACAACTACGTCTCCCGGCCGGATCTGGCCGAACGAAACGAGCGCCTGCCAAGCGGTGGAGCCGGCGCATGGAAAGGCGGCAGCCTCGCCGTCCGATAACGCGTCGGGAACCTTCACCAATCGCTGCTCGTCCAGCGTAACCTGTTCTTGCAGCAACCCATCCCCGGGGCCGCCCAAAGATTTCCCCGCCTTCGCGATATCGAAGCCGCCGTCGTTCCATTCACCCCAGAAAGCCGAGCAGACGCGATCTCCGGGCTTGAAACGCGCGACGTCTTGACCGACCTCGACGACCTCTCCGACGCCGTCCGAAATCGGTATCAATGGCAAATTGTAAGCTGCGGCGAACTTTCCGGAGACGATTTCGAGGTCACGATAGTTCAAACTGACGGCGCGCATCCGCAACCGGACCTCGCGTCGGAGAGGCGCGCGATATTCGCGCTCGACTGGAGCCAACCCCTGGAAGCCGTGACGTTGGACGGTAATCACCTTCATTGATCGCTCCCGGTTCTGCCTGCGCACAAAGCGCAGCCGGCGACTACATTGACCGCGCCCCTTCTGTATGCAAACGCATAATCTGTACGATGATAATGCCGAGAATTTATATGCTCGACGAAATGAGAGCTTTTGTTCTTCTGGCGGACACGGGATCGGTTAAGCGATCCGCCGAACGCCTTCGGCTCACCCAACCGGCCGTAACGCGGCAGATACAGCGGCTCGAGCATTTGCTCCGGACGGATCTTCTGGATCGACGCGTAAAGCCTCCAGCGCTAACTGCCTCAGGGCTAGTGGTTCTAAATCGCGCTCGCGCCGTGCTCGCTTCGATTGACGACCTCAAGCAAACCGTGGCCGCGGACGCCGATCCTTCCGGTCCTTTTCGAATCGGGGTGTCACATTCGCTTGCCGATGCTGGTCTGGCCGAAATGATGCACCAACTGCGCCTTCGTTATCCGAGGCTCGAGCTGTCATTGGCCAGCGGGTGGACCCCGGAGCTTGTTGATCAAGTCGAAGGCGGCCGTCTCGACGCGGCTATTTTGGTGTTCGCCGGCAACGCCCCGGATCTTCCGTCTCCCGTTGGACAAGTCGTCGGTAAGGAAGAGATCGTGATCGTCGCTCCAAAAGATCTCCCCTTGCCGAGACATTCGAATCTAAAGCAACTTTCTCAATATCCGTGGGTCCTGCTCCCCGACAAATCATGCGGCGCGCGACGCGCTCTCCAGACTTTGATCGAGCGCGATGGAGGTCAGTTTCGCCTGGCGGCCGAGGTCTACGACGTCGAACTTCAGGTATCGCTGATCCACAAGGGAGCAGGTATAGGCATTCTGCCGCGAGGCAAAATCACCGCAGAATTCAAAGATAAGGTGAAGATTGTTCGCGCCCAACGTGTAAACCTTGGAATGATCGTATCGATCGCGCACTCGCCGTTCGTTTCGAACAAGGGCGCCTGCGTTGAGTTTCTTGGATCTCAGTGCGCTCGGCAATACGGCTCCTAGATTGCCCCTACCAAGCAAGTCTTGACCGCGGAAATATCTATGCAGGAAACCACAATCAATCATGCCCGGCTTGCTGAGATCGACTTGAATCTTTTGGTCGCGCTGGATGCTATCAGCTCTTCCGGTAGCGTTACGAAAGCAGCAGGCAAGCTCCGCATAAACCAGTCATCCCTCAGCCATCAACTCGGCCGGTTGCGCGAACTTTTCGGTGACGAGCTTTTTGTCCGAAACGGCGCAGGCATGTCTCCGACACCCCGCGGGGCCGTAATCGCCAAGACTGCATCGGAGATACTGCGCCATATCGATCGAGATCTGCTCAATGCGATCGCCTTCTCTCCTGCCGAGACTAGCCGGGTATTCAAGCTTGGCATTCCGGACTATCTGGAAAGTGTACTTGTCCCGCCCTTGGCAAGATTTTGCCTGGGGGCGGCACCTCATGCGCGACTGGAACTTCATTCGCTCGAACATCAAAAGGCAACGGACATGTTGGATAGAGGTGAAATTGATGTCGCTGTCGGAAATGTTTCGGAAGGGGGTGTTGTGCACAAACGCAAGGTCTTGTTCGACGACAATTATGTTTGCCTGCACAGCTTGGCCCTCCTCGAAAAAGTCCGGTCAATTACCTTTGAAACCTACTTCGAGCTTCCACACGTAGCGGTCGATTTGAAGGAAAGAGCTTGCAGACTGGTCGACAATACGCTCGAACAGAAGAAACTGAGCCGGAAGATAGTAGTGTCCACTCCGCACGCTCACGCTCTTCCAGAGCTACTCGAATCTCTTGCGGCAATAGCGACGGTTCCACGGCTATTCGGGAGGAGTGCAGCCGAAGCGCACGGTCTCGCAGTGAGCCCGCTGCCGTTTCAGGTAGCGCCTTTTCAGATTTCTGTGGTGTGGCATGCCTCCAGTCATGTGGACCCAGGCATGATTTGGTTTCGGGGAGCAATTGCTGACGTTGCGCGATCTCTCCCGTAAATCCCGTCCCGAGCAAACGTCGTCTGATCTGCGCTGACTGATTTCTCATCCCGGTAACCAGACAAAGTAGCCGCTTTGCCGCACACTCCATTCTCAAAATGCGGTGGAATCACATTCTATCGTTCAACTTTGAAGACCCCGCAGCAGCGTCGTCAAGCCGACGTACAAACCGGCCCCGCAACGACCTGCTCGATGCCGACAACGGCCAGTCCGTCGAGACGTCCCCGGCACCGCTAACTTTGGACTCCAACGCTAAGCACCTACTACAGGTCGCGCGAAGAAGGCAGAGGATATACCGGCACCGAAGCGCGGCTCAGTTAGATCAAGCTCGGGCTCCACGGTTCATCGAAGATGGCGTAGGAATCGCCCGATGCTCGCACACGGGCAAAGCCAGGGAAATTCAGGTGCATGCCAGCAATAAGAGGATTCTCGGCGGCCGCCATAGCCAATACCGCACGGCGCGTCGTCGAGGCGGCGGCGGAGTCCACATCGAAGGCTATCGTTACAGCCGGCTTTTGAACCTGTATATTGGGGTAATGAACGATGTCACCCCAAATGAGAAGGGTCTCCGCCCCTGAACTTATTCTGTAACCGCTGTGTCCCGGCGTGTGGCCAGGTAGATGCACGAGATCGATACCGGGTATCACATCACCCGCAGTGACTGTCCGTCGCCGATTTACGTAAGCGGCAAAGACACTTCTGGCGAGATGGAAAAATGGCTGCGCAGCCTCCGGCGCACGGCTCAAATTGCCGTCATCACTCCAGAATTTATATTCTTGCTCGTGGAGGACGAGCTCTGCATTGGGAAATTGGACGGCCGACGGCGATGCCCCAACCAGGCCTCCGACGTGATCCGGATGCGCGTGCGTAAGAAACACGTGATCAATCTGACGCGGATCAATGTTGGCAGCAGCTAGCGCAACCTGGAGCCGCCCACCCCAACCGTTGATACCGCCGGCCCCTCCGTCTATGAGAATCTTCCTGCCGCCGCCTTCGATGATGTAAGCCGAAACCGTCATTGCCGATGAGCGCGGACGCCCTGCCGCCAGTATCATTTCTTCAGCTTCGGTCGGCGTGATCCCGGTCAGCAGTTCGAACGGCACATCAATGATACCATCCACAACCGCGGTTACGGTGTAATCGCCAATTTGCCTTCTGTTCAGGCCGGGCGCCTGGACTTGCGCGACTTTTGTCAAGGAACTTCCTCACGAGAGCTTGGGAGCTGGTGTCGAGGAGTTAGTGACAGTTGAGCCGCCTAAACTCAAATCGGCAAAATCAATTCAGAAAATTGAATTGCTACATATAGGCTCCGATCCCGCAAACATATTGATCTGTCTACAAAGCCTGGGAAAGGCTTCCCCATCGATCACGGCCGATCAAATTGAATTGGAGGCTCGCGGGCTCGACAATCGGGCGCGGAGCAAAGTCGGAACTATCGATTGATAGCCGTTCGACGTAGGTCCCCTGGACTACAACCAAGCTCTCGACGCATCCATCGCGCCATATGTGACTGGTGGGCAAAGCCGACCTCCAACGCGACCTCGCTTGGGCCCAACTTTCCCTGCAGCAGAAGGAAACGCGCTCGTTCCACCCTCCTCCGCAATACGTAGCGATGAACCGTCAATCCCATGGCGACCTTGAACCATGTTCGCAGATGCGAATTGCTGACGCCCGCCTCCCGGCTCAATATTTCGAGCGTAAGGGGCTGATCCAGTTTCTCATCGATATAGGTCAACACTCGCTTGAGCTGAATTGGCGAGAGACGAGCCTGCGGGTCGAGCGGCTCGTCACGCAGCCCAAGCAATTGAATTGCTAGCGCGATCCCGATGCTCTCGGCATACAGGAGATCGCTTGCTGATTTCACTGAAGGATCGTGCTCGATAGATCGAGCCAGATTAAAGATCCGATCGTGACGAAGCATATGGCGTTTTTCAAACCCGTTTGCGGTTGTAATTCGCCCGATCTCGGCCCTTACACGGTCCAGCACCACCGGAGCGAGGCGGATTTCAAGGGACTGATAAGTCGCTTCTGCATCGAAGCCTCCGGTATCTCCAGAGGGAATGAGATCGATGTCGCCGACTTCCCGCAAAGCGGCAAATCCAGTCTCTCGACAAAAAGTGCGGGTGGCACGGCTTAGGTGTACGACAATTCTGTGGGCATCAATAGGGGGGAGTACGCAGGCGCCTGGTTCAACAAGCCTTAACGTGGCCTCGAGGGGCAGGGCCGAACCGATCTGAAAATGCATTTGGCAATCTCGAACTTTGGCGGAACGTACTCAAGATTTGGCCAATTGTGCTCGACTTTCAACTGCTCGAAATCCAAAAAGCTAATACTCCGAACAACAAATGAAGATCGGCACACATGAGTTACTATGTCGTGGTGGGAGCAGGCCCAGTCGGACGCGAAACGGCTCGCCTTCTGGCAGAACAGGGGCATAGCGTAGTCCTGACGAGCAGAAATGCTGGCATGATCGAGGCGCGAGCGGTGCGCACCATTTCGGCAGATGCGACCAACGCCGTTCAGTTGGCTGAGATCAGCAAGGGCGCTGAAGCGATCTTCATGTGCGCCATGGCGGCCTATGACAGATGGCCGACTGACTTCTTTCCAATCATGGACGGCACGGTCAAGGCCGCTGAGGAGACTGGCGCCAAGATCGTCGTGCTCGGCAACCTATATGGATACGGCGAAAGTGCCGCAAGCCCACTTTCGCCATTGGCGCCGCTCAATCCGACCAGCAGAAAAGGCACAGTGAGGGGCATTATGTGGGAGCGCGCGGCCAGATCGAAGGTTCCCGCGATCGAAGTCCGTGCAAGCGACTACCTGGGCAACGGAGCTATTACCTATTTTTCGCTACTTGCCCTTCCCTCCCTTCTGAAGAAGGAGACGGTTTCATTTCCAGGTAGTCTGGATGCTATCCACGCTTGGTCATTCACCAAAGACACCGCGAAGACACTTGTGTCCGCGGCGCACTATACGGGAGAGTGGAATCGAGCGTTTCACGTTCCAAGCCAGTATGCGTCAATCCGCGAACTCACCGAAAAATTCGCAGCAGCTCTCGAGTTTGAGACGCCTAAATTACGCGAGCTCACAACGGAGGAATTGCAGGCCATCGGTTTCCACGAAGGCGTGGAGATGCGCTACTTGTTTGATAACCCACTTGTCGTCGACGCAAGCGACACCGAGCAACTTCTCGGCGTCACAGCAAGCAGCCTCGAAATAATGATCCAAGAAACATTGCTGGATCACAAGTGATGGAATTTGTCGGCTAGCCTGATCTTCTTGCGCGCCGTAGCACTCGGTCTTCAAAACCGGGCTGCTTTAGATTTGCTCACGTGCAGCGAGAAGCCGGACGCGCCAGCACCTTCAAGCCCAGGCTTCAGCTTCATGCTGGGGATGAAATAGTCGCCACCATTCTGCTTTCTATAGGCTATCGGCGCAGTTGTCTCGATAGCACGCATCCTGCCCCGGAGCTGCGTCGCGACTGCTTCGAAATCGGCCTCGCTGAAGCGATCAACCCGGTAGGCAACGAAGGGCGGCAGGACTTCATATCCTGGATAAAACAGAACCCCGTGATTGATCGGGAACAGCAGATCATCAATTGGACCGTTCACTCCTCGATCCGAATAGTGCTCCTCCCAACCGCCGGCTGTTACGATCAACATCGCTCGCCTACCCGCGAGATTTCCCTCTCCGAAGCGGTCGCCCCATCGCTTATCGCTATGTTCCCCGACGCCGTAGGCAAAGCCATTCGCGTAGACGCGATCGACCCAACCCTTAAGGATCGCGGGCATGCCGTACCACCAGAGTGGAAATTGCAGGATCAGCATGTCTGCCCAGACAAGGTTATCGATCTCGCGCTTGACATCTGATGTGAGCGCGTCGCCGTGGAAGGCATCGTTTGATGCCGCGCCCGCAACGAGACGCTTTTCGACCGGCCAGTTCGGAAAGTCTGCACGATCGACTTCAGACTTCCAGTCCTGGGCGTAAAGATCGGACACCCGAACTTCGTGACCTTGCCCAATCAGCTCCTGTACTGCAACGTCCCGGAGGGACGCGCTGAGCGACTTCGGTTCAGGATGAGCAAAAACCAGCACCACTTTCATAGATCGAACTCCGAGGCATTAACGGCGAATCTTCGTCCGACAGAGAACACCGGTTTTAGCTATATTTGAAATCGAGTAATTGCTCGGCTACTATTCATGTCATGGATAGCAAGCGGCTTGATCTCAACCTTCTGGTTACCCTCGAAGCGCTTCTAATCGAACAGAACGTGACGAGGGCTGCCGCCAGGCTGCGCCTGAGTCAGCCTGCCGTCAGCGCTCAACTTAACCGCCTCAGGAAGGTATTTGACGACCCCTTGCTGATCCCGGCACAGCGCGGGATGACACCGACCGTCAAGGCGCTCGAATTGCTTGAACCGGTACGCCAAGCGCTCGACCAGGTTCGATCCACCGTTTCACACCACAGAAACTTCGATCCCGCCAGAGCTGAGATGACCATCACGGTCTCTTGTACAGACTACTTGCAATATGCTTTGGTCGAGCCGCTCGTCCTCGAATTAAGGAAAACGGCGCCCCGGGTGCGGATCGCTATCCGCAACCTCGATCTTCCGCAACTGGAAGCGCAGATGGCGCGGGGCGATGTCGATCTCGCTCTGATGACTCCGACAGACGCGCCCGCCAACCTCCGCACCAGACACTTGTTCCATGACCGATACATACTTATTGGACGGAAAGATCACCCTCGCCTTTCGAACCGACTATCGATCAAGCAGTTCACGGAACTCGAGCACGTAATTGTATCCCTTCGCGGGGGAGACTTTGTTACTCCCGTGGATATCTCGTTAGCAGCCTTGGGACTTCGACGTAACGTCGTAATGTCGGCGGCATCCTTTCTATTTGTCCCGGACATTGTGGCACGTTCCGATTTCGTTGCTTTGGTGCCGGAACGCTTGATGTACGAACGGACCGAGAGATTGCGATTGGTTGAAAGTCCGTTTCCTGTCGAGGGATTCTCGGTCGGCATGGTCTGGCATGAACGCACCCGTGGGCATAGCGGTCACCGCTGGATCCGCGAGGCGATCGTCTCGTTGGCCAACGCGCGGCTTGCCGAGCATGCTATCGCTTCAAATCTCACCCGCAGGCATGATCGACGCACAAAGCCTTCAAAGTAAGCTCGCTCGCCTGCTTCGATCCACCACGGCTCGCAAGTTTGCGATTGCCGGTCGAGGTGGCACGAAATGCCGGTTGGCGCCCCGCAGTCCAATCAGTGCTTGCTCAAACCGTCACGACGACCTTGCCCAATTGATCATTTGACTCCAGAAAGCGATGCGCTTCGACGATCTGATCAAACGGAAAGGTCTTCGCGATCACTGGCTTTAGCGAGTCTGAGACGAGACCATCTAGGACGAACTTCTTCGCCGCCTCCAATCGAGACTTATTGCCGGTGATCTCATGGACGAGGTAGCCGCGGAGCGTGAGAATCTTGCCCAGCACGGCAGGCAATGGAAACGGGGTCGGCTCGGCACTGAGTCCGCCGTACTCGAGGAGCATACCTCCCCGCGACATTGCTGCGGTTAGAGGATTAAATATCGGCCCTCCGACAGCATCGAGAACAACGCGTACCCCTTCCGGGCCAGCAATATCCTTGAGCCTCTGCTCCAGATCCTCTTCTTCTGAAGCAATCACCTCCGATGCGCCCAACTCGAGCAGAGCTGGCTTCTTTCGAGAAGTCCTCGTGATAGCTATTGTATTCGCCCCAACGGTCTTCGCGACCTGGATCGCGGCAATTCCAACGCTACTCGAAGCGGCCGTAATGACGAGATGATCGCTCTTGGTCAACTTGGCCACTTCGATAAGGGCGCCATAGGCGGTTAGGTACTGCATCCACACGGCGGCCGCCGAGGCGAAGCTGAGCGACGCCGGGTGCTTGACAACGATATCCGCGGGAAACGTCGCGACCTCGCTGTAAGTGGGCCAGCGAACCATTGAAATTGGCGGGATGATACTAACCGCGTCACCGACCACGAAGCCGTCTACGCCTTCTCCGAGCCGTTCGACGACGCCAGCCGCTTCTAGCCCAAGGCTGGACGGCAATGTTGCCGCTTCAATATATGCGCCCTTGCGCAGGTTCGCTTCAGCCCGGTTAAGGCCCAGTGCTTTAACGCGAATTTGGACCTCACCCCGACCTGGCGGCTGAACATCGACGTTCTCGATGCGGAGAACCTCAGGACCCCCATGCTCGTGGAATCGAATAACCCGTGCCATTCTAGCGTACCCCAAAATTGTTGAGTCAACTGAGACTTGCCAGCAGACCCAGCGCAATAAATAGGATGCTGGGCAAAACAGTAGAAACTGAGAGTTTCGAAATGGACCGTCTTGCTAGCATGGCCGCGTTCGTAAAAGCCGTTGAGTTGGGAACGTTCGCGGCCGCAGCTGCTGCGCTTGATCTATCTGGGCCGATGGTCGGCAAACACGTCCGATTTCTCGAAGAACGTCTGGGTGTACGCCTCATCAACCGGACTACGCGCCGCCAGAGCCTGACCGAATTCGGGCGCGCCTACTATGAACGCTGCCGGACGGTTCTGGCCGAAGCAGAGGCTGCGGACGCATTGGCAGCGGATCAGCTATCCCAACCCTGTGGAAAGCTACGTGTCACTATGCCCGTGCTATTCGGCCGACGGTGCGTGACTCCAATCCTACTGACGCTTGCGCAGAAATATCCCGCTCTGGAGCTTGACATATCCTTCAGTGATCGCCTCGTCGACCTCGCCGAAGATGGTTATGATCTTGCCATCCGGACCGGCGACTTGGACAACAAAGCCGGAATGATTGCGCGGCGCATCGCGCGCCAGCGCATGATCGTCTGCGCATCGCCGTCCTATGTTGAGATGAACGGCCCGCCGCAGCAGATCGAGGATCTCGGCAAGCACAATGCCATCATCTATCGTCGGTCAGGCCGCATTCGCCCGTGGATCTTCCCGAGAAAGCACGGAGCCCCGGTGGGGATTACCCCCGCTAACCGGTTGAGACTGGATGACCTCGACGCGATAGCCGATGCAGCGGTCAGCGGTATGGGCTTGGCCTGGCTTCCCTACTGGCTGATTCGCGAACGCATTCGGGCGGGCACGCTAGTCCCACTATTGGTGGATCAGCCTTCATTTCCTTACGACTGCCATGCTCTGTGGCTACAAACGCCACACCTACCACTCAAGGTACGTCTCGCAGTGGATGCATTGGCGGCCGCTTTGCCCAAGCGTATGATGTGACACGAATACGCGCCTTGAGACACTGACAGAGGCCTCAAACTGATTCAATGTCGAGGGTGGTCAGGTACTACGCTTGCTGTGTGTTAACGTTCACGTGCCGCGGCTGTGTCACTACATAGAGGACGGCATTGGCGACATCTGCGGCTTCGAGTTGCTCCATGTCGCCGAGCCGGCGCTGAGCGCTGTCGCGCACATCCTCGCAATGAGTCCGGCATTCACAGCGCCCAGCTCGATGCTGGTGACGCGGATGAGATCCTCTTCGTATCCATGGATGCCCCAATCGAAGCCTCTATCACGCGCTCCGCCGCTAGTTTGGGAGGGAGCTCGCCAGTGTCGGTCGGACTTCGTGATCTTGGGTGGGCTATCGCAACATCATAACCCCGAAGCCTTCGACGGGTTGCTGGCTGAAACAAGCGGAAGCGGCCGCGATTGCCAGACCAAGCAACCATCGTTTACGCAACCATCGCTGGACGTCCCGCCAGACCGAGCCGGAAATTGGACGCGCCGGAGGGGGAAGGGCGAAAGAGACCCTATTTTCCTTGGTCGCGGGGTCCGCTACATCGCGACACCCACTATTTGGGGAGCTCTGTTTTGATATCGACGGGCAGCGTAATTGGCGAAACGGCGCTCTGATAGTCCGCCAAAGGCCGCCGTTTCTGCGCGATCGCTCTACCCGTTCGAATGTGGCCAAGAAAGTCCGGATGCCGGGTGCGCAAAAGCAGATTCGTGCCCTTGATGTAGAGCGCAATACGTAGATGGGCTTAGATTGACTGCTGCCCTCCGCAGGCAAAGATTACCCGTTCGAATGCCGTCGGGCGCATCACGTTCAAAGGTGTCTTTTCCCAATAATCGATTGGCATGTAGATGCCGGCGCGGCGCCCCGCTTATTGCCAGGGACATGGACCTTTCTTTCATCGGTTCGATTCCGGCCAGGGGCACCAACTAGATTGTTCGGGCCCGTTCGCGAGCGTCCGCAGCCGTGCGCGCGGCGCCTCAAGCCCTTGAAAAATAGGCACTTCTGCATAAGTCGGTGTTCGTCACCGTTTGTTCTCATCCGACCCCAGCCGCGCGATTTGTTGGTATTTTTGTTGGTATCGGGAGAACAGACGTTCACGGTGACTTCGGCTATTCCGAACGATGGAATTGAGCAGATGGCTCGCAAGAACGACGGCGCGGACGCAAACCCCAAGCAGATCAGGAGCGACGTCGACTGCCGCGCCGCCCGACCAAAATTCGGCGGCGGCGCGTGGAGCCCGGCCAAGATTTCCGACGTGACCGGCGGCGGCCTCTATCTATTCGTCACGCCCGACGCGAGCAGGCCCGGGCACGCTGCTTCCAAACTCTGGCGGATGAGCTACCGCTTCCACGGCCGTCAGAAAACCTACTCCATTGGCCCTTACGGCAATGGCAGTGATGGCTCGTTCTCTCTTGCTGACGCGCGGCGCGAGCGCGACAAGGCCAAAGAGCAGCTTAAGGAAGAAAAAGATCCGAGCACCGAGAAGCAGCTGGACAAGCACAGGCAGGCGGCCGCCCGGTCTTTCGGGCAATGGGCGGACGAGTGGCTCGCGAAGAAGAAAGTGGAGAAAGTCAAACGCGGCAGGATCGTAGCGGTGCGCGATCCCAAGACCATCGAGGTGCTTGAGCTTCGGGTCGGCTACGTCAAGGGCCGCTTCGGCAAGCTGTGCAGGCAGGACATTAAGCGTCCGGACGTGCTCGCTTTCATGCGTTCATATGAAGCCGACGGGAAGCTGGAAACCCGCGACCGCGTGCGCAGCATCGGTGAGCAAATCTGCGACTATGCCGATGTCGAAGGAGACGGCTACAATCCATTCCGTAACCTGAATGGGCAGATGATTGCGAACATTTCGACGCCGCGTCCTGGCGTCACCGAACCACGCGACGTGACGCGCGTTTTCAAGCTCATCAGCGCACCGTGGACGAGAGCGAGGTTTAGTGACGTTGTTGGCCTTGCCTTACGGTTTGACGCGCTGACCGTTCCTCGCCCCGGGATGGTCAATGAAATGGAGTGGACCGAGGTCGACTGGGACACCGAACGCTGGACTGTTCCAGCCGCCAAGATGAAGACCGGCTGGGACCACGTCGTGCCTCTGTCACGCCAGGCACTTGCGATTCTTAGGAGCGTTCAGAAGCTAACGGGTCATCGCCGGTACGCGTTCTCCTGCTCGAGAGACACGCCGTTGTCGAACAACACGCTCAACAAGCGCTTGCGGCTGCTTGGCATTGACACCAAGACTGAACATTGTGCCCACGGATTTCGGACCACCTTCTCGACCTTGTCTCACCACGAAGAGATCAAGGACGCCAAAGCGTGGGACGGTGATGTCGTCGAGCTGCAGCTCGCGCATCTCGATAGCTCTACCGTCGAAGGTCTCTACAAGAAGCACGGACCGCTCGCGCTGATCGGCTCGCGCACAAAGCTGATGCAGCATTGGGCTGATCGGATTGACCAATGGCTCAATCCCAAGGGGGTCATTCCGATCAAGGGAGGTGCGCAGCGCTGAGCGCGCCTACGAGGCTGATTAAGGCTCGGTCACGCCGAAATAGTTGTGCCTACAAGTTCAAGAAGCGATCGCACTATCACCAAGCGGCGACGCCCAATCGTTGTTGTGACAAGTTGGCCCGATCCAATCAACTCATAAAGCTTCGTGCGTCCCAAGCCCGTTACCGTGCAGGCCTCGTCCACCGTGCAGCTCAGTCGCTCCCGAAACGGGACCACCTTCGCGTCGCGATCGTTCCTAGGAGAAAGCGGGCTTCTGGGCGAGTTCCGCCCATCCTCTTCCAATAGGTCATCCGTCATAGCCTCTCCTTGTCACGAAAGCAGTCGCTTGGTTACAGCGCGCGGGAGACAGATCGGATTAGCAAAACCCAATAGTGAAGGCAGTTCAACAGCTCCGAAAATTCACGAACTCAGCTGTGGCAATTTCAATCGAGTTACGCCACATGCACATCAAGCCCAGGCAAGCTTCGGCGCATGTGGTGAAACTGTTCAATAAGGCGTGAGCGGTCCAAGTGCCATGAGCTAACTGCCGGGGAAGAACGAGAGAGATTAATACACGCTATCGCCAAGACGCATCGGTCCCACCGCTCATAACGGTCTGGTTGCAGGTTCGAGTCCTGCCGGGCCCACCAGGGATTACGGGCACTTACGACCTGCCTGCCGCCTGAGGATTCGGGACCGCCACAGTTACCGCCACAGAAACGATTGCCGTTTCGTTCGCGTAATGGTCTCAAGAAAGCAAGTTTGATCCAGGCCAGAGCCGCCTTCGCCGGCAAGACGCACGCCAGGCGCTCGTCTCTCCGTTCTGCTGAGAGCCAGTCGGCATAGGGTGGAGGAACCGAACGCTCGGTCCGTAACGAAGACACGCGGCGCTTACTGTCCAGACGGGCCGGCACCCGAACTCTCGCGCATCGCTGGAGTAGTCCGCCGAATAGACAGCCCTCGCCCGCGCCGCTCGGATTGCGCGACCTTGAGCACCGGCTTTCCCAGGCACAACCGCGGCGTGATTTCCCCGCCCATGGACCTCACACGACTCTTTGCAGCTTCCCCGCAATCGCATCATCACTTCCCGCCATCGAACAGCTGTGGGTTCGAAGCGCCCGAGGGTGGGCGATGGGGTCCCGCGCCGCGAGCGGCTTCACGCAAAGCGCAACGAGATCTTTTGCCAGCGGCGTCGAGCACAAGCCTAACCGAAAGCTTCTGAGTTTTGACAGAGGGACCCGTCCGCGCCCTCGGACGCTGTATTTCGGCGGAGCCATCGACGACAGCAAAGACACTGAGTGAGCCGGCGAAGTCGAGAGAGCCAAAGATCTTGAGCGTGCGCCGCCGCTAGCTGGCGGGCTCTTTTGCCGGTTGGCGTAGTTGGAAGCCTCACCAGGACTCGCGGCGTCGGGTTGACAATCCTCCCTTTTGCCGGACAGCCGCATTTCGAACCCGGCGGCGTATCTTTGAGAGTAGCACTGGGAAGCCGACTGCTCGGGTGCGCTCCATCTCGCTTCAAGCAAATTGTCGCTTTTTTTCCCGATTTCGTGAAGCAGGTCATATCGCCTGGCTGGGGCAAGTCGGAGAGTGCCGGTAGCGGAGGGTCAAAACCATGGCCGAACCTGCGAAGCGAATACCGAACTGGCTGACGACCGACATGTTGATAATTGTCGTAGGGCCGGCGGTTATCGGAGTCGGATTTTGGATTGCCCCTTAGCCGCGACCCGCGATTAAGGAAAACGGGCGGCCTCCACCCCGCTCGCCTGCATTACGTGGCGATAGACCCGCGGCCGTGAGCTGGGAGACTGCCATCGTAGTGGGGCAGCCTATGCTCGCCGCCGCGAGCGCGCATCGCCGTTGCCGCCCTTCATGGTCAGCAAGTCTCCCTCCAAGACGTCGTAGCCGATCGTCACCGAATCTGGTTGTCAGGTTCCAGAGGCTCGCCAGGCCGCGAAAGAGATCAGGCAGCTGCGCGAGGCTTAAGCACACCGTCCGCCTGCTCATCCTTGCAATCAAGCCGAGCGAGCCTATTTTCCAGCGCATGAACCTGACAGAAGTCCAAGACCGAGCAATACAAGCCCGCATGGCACTCATCGTTGGCGCAAAGACGTTTGACCGGCTGTTCGCCGGCATTCACTTCGATGAGCTCGATGGCGATATCCTGTTCGTTTACGCGAGGGATGAGGAGATCGCGGCTGAGGTCGAGGACAACTTCTCGCTCCACATCCAGATCACCGCTTCAGAGATCCTGAAGCGCGAGGTCAACATCGTGATGGTCCTGCCGAAGCAGTTTGCTCACTGAACTCACGCTGTAGTAGCCGGCGCCTCTACGGAATATCATCCCCGCGCGTCCGACGGCCCCCGATCGCGTGCGGCCTGTTCCAGAAAAATTCGCGGTTGCCTGTCGCCGCCTCGGCGTATTGATCTATGGCCAGTATGATCGCTTGGACATGGTGATAGCACCACCCCTCATGCACACCAATTTTCCGAACCTCGGCTAAAGCTTTGAGGAACGGCGGCTGATCCTCGGAGTCGGAAAAGTATCTCTTCACCACTTCCGTCCTCCGAGCACCTTGCCTGCCGTTGGTCCTGGCGCTTCCTTCTTGAGCCTGTCGCGCTCGGTGCAAAGGCGCTCGATCTTCGCGAGCATCCTCTGCAGGAGCAGTTCGGCTGAGGCGGTGGCGATCCCAGCCCGCTGCAGCTTCAGCATGTCCTTGCGCTGGCGCCCGACCTGGACGCGCATGTATTCGATTTCCCGGCGAATGGACTCGAGATCCGGCATATAGGCCCCTTAGACTGGATGGCTGCATGAGAACGAAAAGGGAACAGATTTTCAAGTTACAAGTTGGGACCGGGAGGCAGATTCTTGGAGGTTCACATGATGACCGACAATACCGAAAAGGATCCGAATGATTGGGTTTCGGGACAAGACCCCATGACGGGTGCCCAAGCCTCTTATCTCAAGACCCTTGCGGAGCAGACGAACGAGCGCATTCCGACAGAAAAGGAACTCACGAAGTCGGAGGCATCCGAGCTGATCGAGGAGCTGCGGAAGAAAGCCGGATTGGCCAAGTAGCGCGCCGGCCATCTTAGCGGCAGCTCCTCAGCGTGCACGGTTAAGCGGTGGAAAAGCGACTGCTACCATCTTTGCGAATCCCTGCCCTGTGCTAGCCCGCAGGAACGCAAGATGAGTTCGCGGATTCGTTTCGCGCACCGGGGGCCTTCAAATGCTGATGACGAAGGAACGGCGTTCGGCGATCCGGACGCTAGAAGGATGGGCTATCTCTGTGCTGCAAGAAGCCGGCGCCATCCGCGAATGCGAAGAGCATGGGTGGATGCAGGACCGCGCTGACCCGTACGCTCGCGATCGCGCCTTCGACATCGCCCGTGAGGATCCGCCGCCTGGCGTCTCGTCGCAGGCGGCCGCAGGCGCGATCGCCGAAGTGCTGGACTCGATCGGCGACACTTGCCCGGAGTGCCCGCCCGAGCGCGGCTAGGTTTCTTCGCTGTCGCGATCCGCGGCTGCTATCGCGATGGCCATCCCAACGAGCGGCATGAGGGGAACTTCTGGACGGGTCAAATCCGATGGCATTCGCCGAGGTTGATGGAGCTATCAGTAGTCCGCTTGCTTGAGGGGAGGGTGCACTATCAGAACGTCGAGATTGAACCATCTCCGATGTCACCCCTCCGGCACCCCGGCTATGCGCATGCCCTCAATGATGCGCTCGCGTCCGGCGAGGTAAGCCGGATTGTCGCTCGGTACGTTGGCGCGTACGCGGCGAATGGTAAAACCCGGATTAAGGGCGAGGGCCGCCCGCGCAGCGGCCTTTGCCTCGTCCAACCAGCCAAGCCGCGCCAGTGCGGGGGCGAGCCATAGTTGCCCTAGCGGATGATTTCGATTGGCCTCAATGCTACGGCGTAGCCAAACTACTGCTTCCCTGTCGGCGTTGAGGTGCAACTTAGCTAGGCCAGCGATCAGGAGCCAAGTATAGGAGCGGGTATCGCGAGGAGATAGCCGGAGTGCCTCATTGACGTTGGCTTCGGTGTCCATGGCGCGGCCGACAAACACTTTGGCAAGACCGATCCAAGCGTGGCATGTGCCAAATTGCGATCCAGCGCCAACGCCCGTTCACATTCAGCTATGCCCTGAGTTGCGCGGTTAGTCAGAATTTGGATGATGCCCAACGTCAGGTGCGCCAAGGCATGCTGCGGAGCCAGCGACAGAGCATTGTTCAGAGTTGCTTCCGCCGCCGCAAGGCGGGGAGCGGGGTCGTCGTCCATTAAAAGAGCGCTGGCAATTGTCTCATCGACGGTCGCTCTGCCGACCAGAGCCTCAATACAAATGGGGTCGAGCGCCAAAGCCCGTTCAAAAAATCCGCGCGCCTGCTTCATGTTTTCTGGAGTCGTCCCCCGGTTCGCGAGAGCAATGCCCTGAAAATAAAGGTCCATCGCGTCGGGATTTACAGAGCGTTGAGCTCGCCGCGCCTCGGCCGCAATAAGTTCAGCGTTTAGCGTGTTGGCGAGCCGCGCTACGATTTCGTCCTGCATGTCGAAGAGGTCGGCGAAAGGCTTGTCGAAACGTTCAGCCCAAAGGTGGTTGCCGGTTTCGGCGCCGATCAGTTGCACATTCACCCGAAGCCGGTTGCCGCCACGCTGCACGGAGCCCTCAAGCACGTAGCGGACGCTCAACTCGCGGCCGATCTGCTTCAAATCAGCAGCCTTGCCTTTGTAGGTAAATGCGGTATGGCGGCCAATGACAAATGAGCTACTGATACGTGACAGGTCGGTGGTCAGGCTTTCGGTCACACCATCGACGAAATAGTCTTGCTCGGGATCGCCGCTGAGGTTGGCAAAGGGCAGCACAACGATGGAAAGACGAGGTGGCGAAAGCGGGTCCGGCGTTACACGCCCAGTCCGGGTTGCCGATTTAGATGATCCATCGCGGAGCACAGCATATGCCCGCACTGGGCGGTCGATGTTCTTGAGGTTCTGCTCTCCCAGATCGATGAACTCAACGCTGACCTTGCCCCGGATATAGTCGTAGGCAGAAGACGAAATACAGACGCCGCCGGGCTCTGCGATGCTTTCAAGCCGTGCGGCGATATTTACGCCGTCGCCAAAAATGTCATACGGCTCGACGATCACGTCGCCGACATTGATGCCGACACGGAAAGCGATGCGTGTGTCGTCCGGATCGGCCGTTGTAAGTTGCGTGATGCGCGTCTGGAATTGCACAGCGGCCCGCACCGCTTCGACCGCACTTGGAAAGTCTGCCAAGAAACCATCGCCGGTGTTCTTTACGATGCGTCCGCCATGTTCGGTGATTGCTGGCTGAACCGCTCCCGCCAGAACGGCTGTCAGCTTGGCGTGCGTAGCCTCTTCGTCATTATGCATCAGTCGCGAATAGCCAGCGACGTCGGCGGACAATATCGCCGACAACCTACGCTCGATCCGGACTGGCCGCTCTTGCACCATGGCGTACAATCCAACGTACTAGCAATTCTACAACGGATCAGAAGGGATGCCCATCCGGCCTGATGTCGGTTATTGGTCCCTCTAAGACCAGCCGACGGCAGGTGTCGACATCTGCTCGTCGAGCGGAAATGACGGTCCGCCTTCGCATACGCGCAGCTTGGCGGCAGTTAGCTCCGCGCCCTTCGCAAGGCGGCTTCCAGCCGGGCCTTCTCCTTCTCCCAGCGCGCTTCCGCGGCCCGCGCCTTTTCCTCAATAAGCTCGAGCTCAGCCTGAAGGTCGGCAGCGTTCTCTTCGTGCTTCCGGCGAGCCACGTCCAAGGCGTTTTGTGCCTTGTCGATGGCCTTTTGCCGTCGCTCGCGCTCCTTTCGCCGAGCGGCTTCTTCCTTTGCGCGTTCCTGCTCGCGGCGCTTCTGCTCCTTTTCGAAAGCCAAAGCGGCCTTCCGGTCGGCGGCCCGGTCATCCGTGGCCGGCCGGTGCTTGCGCGACTTGCGGGTTGCCGACTTGCGGCCAGCCTTTTTTGATCCGCCGTCGCCGGCGAGATCGGTCGGCAGATCGGCCTGCTCCTTGAAGGGTCCGTTGGAGCCGACGGGACGCTTCAGTACGACGCCGGGCGCCGCCATGGTTGCTTTGATAACGTCGGCATCCTCGCTCTGCTTCGCCGCTCCCTGGTGAAAGAGATTGCTTTCGGTGCCCCAGGCTTCCAGAGCCGCTTTCATCGACGGCGCGGCCACCGCCAGGTCGAAGAAGCCCAGCGACGTCTGGTAGGTCTTCAGCTTCCTCGCCATTCACGTGCCCCCTGCGCGGCCAACTAGATCACGATGTGGTCGAAATCCGTCGCAACCCGGCTGTTCGGGAACGTCTTCGTCGCCTCGGCTAGGATTTCCTCATCGCGGTAGCGGCCGGAAATGTGGGTCAGGACGAGCAGCCTGACGCCGCTCATGGCTGCAAGCGCCGCCGCTTCCGCCGCGGTGAGGTGCCCGTAGCCGCGCGCAATGGCCGCGTCGCGATCCAGAAAAGTCGCCTCGATCACCAGTACGTCGGCGCCGCGAACGTGCTCGGCCAATCCCTCGGTGGTTTCGGCATCCCCGACGATGACGAGTTTCTTCTGCCCCTCTGGCGGCCCGAGGATGTCTTCGGGATCAATCGTCCTGCCGTCCGCCAGCGTCACCGGCCTTCCTTCCGCCAGTTCCTTCCGCACCGGTCCGTCCGGCACGCCGAGCGAGGCGAGCCGGTCCGGCCGAAGATGACTACGGGCCGGGCTTTCGAACGAGAAGCCGAAGCTGTCGGTGTCGCGGTGGCGGACTGGAAAGCAAAGGATCGCAAATTCGCCGGCATCGATGACCTGACCTGCCGCCAGCGGCGCGAGCTGCAACGGAATGGGCGCCTTTCCCTCGCCCCATAAGCCCGCGAGCATCTGGATGACGACTTCGAGTGTGCCGGAGCCAGCGTGAATCGTCAGGACTTCGGCGCTCTGCCGCAGCCGCAGGGTCGAAAACAGCCCAGGAATGCCGAGCACATGGTCGAGATGGCCGTGGGTCAGCAGGAGCCGGTCGAGCCTTCGAAAGCCGGCGCCGCCGCGCAGCAGCTGGCGCTGTGTCCCCTCTCCGCAATCGACCAGGATGCGATGATTTCCCGCCTCGACGAGAAGTGCCGGGTGGTTGCGTCCGGCCGACGGGACGCTTGCCGACGTCCCCAGGAAAGTGAGCGCGAACATTCTTGGCCTAGCGTCTCTCTTCTCGGTGTGGTTGGCCGAAAACGCTCACGCCCTCGTGCGACGAGATCATATCCGAGTCAGGCCGACTTTCGCTGTTGCCTGCTCGTCGGCTTCTTCGCGGCCGTCTCCTTCGTCTGTTTCTTGCCTTGGATCGGCATCAGCATTTCCTTCTGGCCGGCCGTCGCCTTCCGCGGCTTCTTGGCCGGCTTGGCAGCCTTCGCCGGCGCCGCTTCTTTGCCGACGCTCCGGCGCAGCGCCTCCATGAGGTCAACGACGTTCTCGCCGCGCGGCCGCTCCTTGGGCGTGATCGGCTTGCCGGCGCGCTTCTGGTTGATGAGATCGATCAATGCCGTCTCGTACTGGTCCTCGAACTTGTCGGGCTCGAACCGCCCCGACTTCTGGGTCACGATGTGCTTGGCCAGATCGAGCATGTCTTTCGTGACTTTGACGTCCTGGATCTCGTCGAAATACTCGTCCTCGGAGCGAACTTCGTACGGGTAACGCAGCAGCGTCCCGACCAGGCCCTTGTCCATCGGCTCGAGCGCGATTATGTGCTCGCGGTTGGTCAGGACCACACGCCCGATCGCGACCTTGTTCATGTCCCGGATAGTCTCGCGGATCACCGCGAAGGCATCGTGACCGACCTTGCCGTCCGGCCGCAAGTAGTAAGGGCGGATCAGATAGCGCGGGTCGATCTCCTCGCGATCGACGAACTCGTCGATGTCAATCGTGCGGGTGGATTCCAGCGCGATCTCCTCAAGCTCTTCCTTCGACACTTCGATGAAGGTCTCCTTGTCGAGCATGTAGCCCTTGACGATGTCCTCGTTGGCGACTTCCTCGCCCGTATCGGCGTCGACCTTCAGGTACTTGATGCGGTGACCGGTCTTTCGGTTGAGCTGATTGAAAGCGATCTTCTCGCTCTCCGAAGTGGCCGGGTACAGCGCAACCGGACAGGTGACGAGGGACAGACGCAGGAAGCCTTTCCAGTTGGCGCGGGGGGCCATGTTACGCGGAACTCCGGGTTTCCAAGGCGGTTGGATTCAAGACGCTCCAGAAAGGCTTGTTCCGACACTCCACGCCTTGGCCCCTTAAATTATTCGCGAATCCTGCATCCGTCCCGAGCAATTTGACGCCTGCGCCGTCTTTTCATGAACGAAACGGAAACAATGCTCAGGGCTGCTACGACGCCGGAGTCGAGGTATGGCGTTGATGGCCGCCTAACCACCGTTCAGTCAGCGCGGCATTCATGCGAGCCTGCGACGAGTTGAAGATCGAGGACCTGCATTTTCATGACCTGCGACACGAGGGTACTAGCCGCCTCTTCGAAGCCGGCCTGTCGATCGAAAAAGTCGCTCTGGTTACCGGTCACAAGGATTGGCGTATGCTGCGGCGCTACACGAAACTGAAACCTGAAGAGCTCCATAATCTACAAACAGCGCCGCAGCCAACTCTGGAAGAATTCATCCAAGCGCTTACGAAGAACGAGCATGGTAAGGCACTGGTGGAAGTGCGGATTTAACTTCAGTTCTCCTGCGATCTTGTTGAGCCGCTTGCCGTACTTGTATTTGACTGTCTTCACCTTATGGGTGTCATTCGGCCTGCAATATTGACCCCCGCATTGCCTCACCAAGGATGTTACCGGAGAACTGACCGTCAGGATTGGGGCGGCGACACCGAATCGGATCGGTGTCGCCGATGGCAGGACGGATCAGCATGGGTGCGCGGCGCGAGCTCACGGCGG
>NZ_JBUYEN020000046.1:0-54393 GCF_055229415.2 Bradyrhizobium sp. Leo114
GCCAAATCGCCCCAGCCCCACCTCCATCGACATACGACCGCTCTCCACAAGACCGCCTCCCGCCAGGGAATCAGTCTTCGCCGATCTTCGCAACAAAGATGTGTGCATTAGATAGCCGGTCACCGGGCTCTTTTGCCACCGTCACTTCACAAGAAGCTTAGCGCCAGCGTCGGGGCGCCAGGACCACACGACTTCGCCGTCCGCGTTACGCGCGCTCGTCAGTCGCACGCATCGCGTCCACCGCATCTCACCGCAACGTTCGTGACGATCGCGACCCGCCCCTCATCCGCCGTGAGACGCGCGGAGTTAAATCACTGATTTGCCCGACGGGTTAAGCGATTTATTTTTCGCTGATAGTCTGGACAGACTTTTAGGTGATTTGCCCGTCGGATCGATTTGTCGCACCCAAGGCATCCACATCATCATTGTGAGCGGAGCGAAGCAATCCATAGCGCCGCAAGCGGAAGAGTGGATTGCTTCGCTCCGCTCGCAATGACGGGGCTGTCATTCCGGGGCGATGCGGAGCGTCGAGCTATGATGTGCAATTGCACATCAGAGAATCCATTTCACCGCATGCGCCTGTGGCCCAATGGATTCCGGGTTCGTCCTTCGGACGCCCCGGAATGACGGCGGTGATGTGGATACGCCTACGACCCCTTCGGATTCACTTCGGCGTAGTTGCCCTTGGCGTCCCACTTGTAGACGACGTAGTCGATCGCCTTGATGTCGCCCTTGGCGTCGAAGGCCATCTTGCCGAGCACGGTGTCCCACTCGCCGGCCTTGATCGCGTCCATCACCTTCTTCGGATCAGTGGAGCCGACCTTGGCGACCGCCTGTGACCACACCTGCATCGCGGCGTAGGTGTAGAGTGTGTAGCCTTCGGGATCGATGTTCTTGGCCCTGAACTTCTCGACGATGGCTTTCGCGGTCGGCTTGTTGCGCGGATCGGGACCGAAGGTGAACAGCGTGCCTTCGGCGGCGGGGCCGGTGATCGAGGCGAACTCCTTGTCGTTCATGGCATCGCCCGCCATCAGCACCGTCTGCAGGCCCTGGTCGCGCATCTGGCGCAGGATCAGGCCGGCCTCCTGATGGTAGCCACCGACATAGACGAGATCGATGTTGTCGCGTTTGAGCCGCGAAACGATGGAGTTAAAATCCTTGTCGCCCTTGTTGTAGGACTCGAACATCTTCTCCTGGAAGCCGGCCTTGTTCAGCGCCTTCTTGGTCTCGTCCGCGAGGCCCTTGCCGTAGGTCGTCTTGTCGTTGAGGATCGCGACGTTCTTACCCTTGAAATTCTTCAGGATGTACTCGGCGGCGACCAGGCCCTGCTGGTCGTCGCGGCCGCAGACGCGCGCGACGTTCCAGAGCTTCCGTTCGGTGAACAGCGGGTTGGTAGAGGCCGGCGTGATCTGCAGTGTGTTGCCGTCGGCATAGGCTTCCGACGCCGGGATCGACGACGAAGAGCAGAAATGACCGGCGACGAAGGGGATCCGCGCGCTGGAGAGTTTTTCCGCGACCGAGCGCGCCTGCTTGGGATCGCAGGCATCGTCGCCGACCTCGAGCTTGAGCTTCTTGCCGAGCACGCCGCCCACGGCATTGAGATCGGAAACCGCCTGTTCGGCCCCGTTCTTCATCTGCCGGCCGAAAGCGGATTCGGAGCCCGTCATCGGGCCCGCCACTGCGATGGTGATATCCTGCGCGAATGCGCTCGCCGACAATGCGAGCGATGCGCCGAGTGCAAGGCCAATCAGCTTGAGTGATTTCATGTGGAGTCCCCGTGGTCATCGCTTAAGGGAAGCATCCGGCGCGCCGCCGGATACGAAACCGACGGCATTGTCGACTGAATTTGCCGTGAAGTCATCGGCATTTTTCAGGCAAATGCACGCTCCCTTCGCAGCATCTTGCCGCAGGATGGGTGCCGATCAGCTAGCCCCGCCGGCCGCCTTCCAGATAGGCAGCGCGGATCTCCGGCCGCCGCAACAGCTCGCTGCCGGTTCCAGACAGCGTGATCAAGCCGTTGACCATGACGTAGCCGCGATGGGCAAGTTTCAGTGCGTGGTTGGCGTTCTGCTCGACGATCAGGACGGTCAGGCCATCCTGGCGGTTCAGGGTGCGGATCGCGTCGAAGATCTGGCGTGCGATCAGCGGCGCGAGGCCGAGCGAAGGCTCATCCAGCATCAACAGGCGCGGGCGGCTCATCAGCGCGCGGCCGATCGCCAGCATCTGCTGCTCGCCGCCGGAGAGCGTGCCGCCACGCTGGTTAACGCGTTCCTTGAGCCGGGGGAACAGCGTGAACACGCGTTCCAGCACGGCCGCGCGTTCCGCTTCGCTGCACTCGGTGACGTCAGCGCCCATCTGCAGGTTTTCCGCGACGCTCATGCGCGGAAAGATCCGGCGTCCCTCGGGCGACTGCGCGATCCTAAGCCGCGCGATCTCGTGCGTCGGCACGCCGGTGATGTCATCACCGTCGAACTCGATCGCCCCGGCGCGGGCGCGCGGCTTGCCGAAGATCGTCATCATCAGCGTCGACTTGCCGGCACCGTTGGCCCCGATCAGCGCGACGATCTCGCCGGCATTGATCTCGAGATCGACGCCCTTGAGGGCTTCGATCTTGCCGTAGGCCGCGCGCAGGCCCCGGATCGCGAGGAGGGGAGAGGTTGAGGTCATAGGGCAACCTCGCAGCCGTCATGGCCGGGCTTGTCCCGGCCATCCACGTGCTTTCTCCGGCCTGTCGTCATTGCGAGCGAAGCGAAGCAATCCATCCCTCCGCGCGCCGCGGCATGGATTGCTTCGTCGCTTTCGCTCCTCGCAATGACGGAGGGCCGTCGGAACGTGGATGCCCGGGACAAGCCCGGGCATGACGGGGATAGAGCGTGGGCGATCACGTGCCGCTCTCCATGACGGCGATGGCTTCTTCCTCGTCGGCGCCGAGATAGGCGGCGATCACCTTGGGATCGTCGCGAACGGATTGTGGCGTGCCTTCGGCGATCTTGACGCCGTAATCCATCACCACGACGTGGTCGGAAATCTCCATCACCACGGACATGTCGTGCTCGATCAAGAGGATCGAGGTGCCCTGTTCGGTGCGGATCGAGAGCAAGAGCTCGCTCAAGGCGGCGCTCTCGCGCGCGTTCAGGCCGGCGGCGGGCTCGTCGAGGCAGAGCAGCGCGGGCTCGGTGCACATCGCGCGCGCGATCTCGAGCCGGCGCTGGTCGCCATAGGGAAGATTGCCGGCGGCATCGTCGGCGCGGTCGAGCAGGCCGACGCGCGCAAGCCAGGTGCGCGCCAGCTCGATCGCGCGTGCTTCGGCGCTGCGCCAGGATGGCGCGCCGATCAGGCCGAGGAAGGTCAGGCCGGAGGCGCGCATCAGCGCGTTGTGCTGCGCCACCATCAGATTCTCCAGCGCCGTCATGCCGGGGAACAGGCGGATGTTCTGGAAGGTGCGCGCCACGCGCGCCTGCTTGGAGATGCGGAAATCGTTCAGACGTTCGAGCTGGATCGTCTTGCCGTCGTCATGGGTCAGCGCGATCGAGCCGCCGCTCGGCCTGTAGAAGCCAGTGATGCAGTTGAAGACGGTGGTCTTGCCGGCGCCGTTCGGGCCGATCAACGCGGTGATCTTGCGCCGTCCGGCATCGAAGGAGAGATCGTTCACGGCAACGATGCCGCCGAACCGCATCGACAGGCCATTGACGGAGAGGATGGTCTCACCGCTCATCCGTGTCCCTCCTTGACGAGGTCGGAGGAGATCGCCTGGTTGCGCTCGAGATAGACGGTCGGGGCGCGATGACCGATCAGTCCGCGCGGCCGCCAGATCATGAGCAGCACCATCGCCATCCCGAACACCAGCATGCGGTACTGGTCAAGGCCGCGGAACAGCTCGAAGCCGCCGATCATCGCCAGCGCAGCCAGCGCGACGCCGAGCTGCGAGCCCATGCCGCCGAGCACGACGATGGCGAGCACCAGCGCCGATTCCTGGAAGGTGAAGGATTCCGGGCTGATGAAGCCCTGGCGCGTCGCGAAGAACGCGCCTGCAAAGCCGCCGAACATCGCGCCGGTGGCAAAGGCCGTGAGTTTGGTCGTGGTGGTGTTGATGCCGAGCGCGCGGCAGGCGACCTCGTCCTCGCGCAGCGCCTCCCAGGCGCGGCCGATCGGCAGGCGGCGAAGGCGGATCGTGACCCAGTTGGTCAGCAGCGCCATCGCCAGGATCAAATAGAACAGGAACACGATGCGGTGCGTCGGCGAGAACTCGATGCCGAGCCGCGCCGCCAGCCCGTCCTCGCCGGGCGAGAGCGGAATGCCGAACAAGGTCGGCCGCGGGATGCCGGAGACGCCGTTCGGCCCGCCGGTCAGGCTCTGCCAGTTGATGATGACGAGGCGGATGATCTCGCCGAACGCCAGTGTCACGATCGCGAGATAGTCGCCGCGCAATCTGAGCACGGGAAAGCCGAGCAGCACGCCCCAGAACGCGGCGAGGATGCCGGCGAGCGGCAGGCAGACCCAGAACGACAGTCCGAAATTGGTGGCGAGCAGCGCGTAGGAATAGGCACCGACGGCGTAGAAGGCGACATAGCCGAGATCGAGCAGGCCGGCGAGGCCGACGACCACGTTCAGTCCCCAACCGAGCATCACATAGGTGAGCACGAGGATCGCGAGATCGAGGATGTAGCGCTGATCATAGAAGATCACCGGCACCAGGAACGTGAAGATCAGCAGCGCCGGCGCGATCAGGCGTCCGGCGAGCGACAGCGCATTTTGTACCGCCGGCGGAACGACGCGGACCTTGTCGGCGGGACCCCACCATTGCCGCAGCAGCTCGATGACGATGCTGCCGCCGAACACGGCGGCGACGATGGCGGCGAGATCGCCGAACCGCGTCCAGTAGATCAGCCCGCCTTGCGGGCCGGCCTCGGTGCGGACGCCGATCATCAACGAGAACAGCACCAGCGCGACCAAGGCACTGATGGTGGCTTTCTTGAGGATGAAGGCGGCGCCGCTCGCGCGCGACGCCGGCTTCTTCTCGAGCGCTGACGTGGTCACGCGGCCGCCCGTCAGACTTTTTCGACTTCAGGCCGGCCGAGCAGGCCGGTCGGAAGGAAGATCAGAACCACGATCAGGATGGAGAAGGCGGCGACGTCCTTGTACTCGACCGAGAAATAGGCCGACCAGAATGTCTCGATCAGCCCGATCGCCAATCCTCCCAGCATCGCGCCGGGCAGCGAGCCGATGCCGCCGAGGACCGCGGCGGTGAACGCCTTGATGCCGGCGACGAAGCCCATGAAGAAATCGACCAGGCCATAGTAGAGCAGGTACATCATGCCGGCGACGGCGGCGAGCGCGGCGCCGATCACGAAGGTCATGGAGATGGTGCGGTCGACGTCGACGCCGAGCAGCGCCGCCATGGTCTGGTCCTGCTCGCAGGCGCGCATGTCGCGCCCGAGCCGCGTGCGCGACACGAGCCAGGTGAACAGCGCGAGCAGCACCACGGTGGCAAGCACGACGATGATCTGGATGTTGGAGAGCTGCACCACGAAGCCGCTTTCACCCTCGTGCAGCGTGTAGCCGCCGGTGATGATCGGCGGCACCGGCTTCACGCGCGCGCCTTGCGCGACCTGAGAGAAATTCGTCAGCACGAAGGACATGCCGATGGCTGAGAGCATTGGCGCCAGGCGGAACGAATGCCGCAGCGGCCGGTAGGCGATACGCTCCACCGTCCAGCCATAGAGCGCGGTGATCGCCATCGACACCAGGAGCACGATGAACAGCACCAGCGGGATCGCGGTGAGGCCGAGCGAGACCAGCACCAAAAAGGAGATCAGCGCGATGAAACCGCCGATCATGAAGATGTCGCCATGGGCGAAATTGATCATGCCGACGATGCCATAGACCATGGTGTAGCCGATCGCGATCAGCCCATAGATCGAGCCGAGCACGAGGCCGTTGATGAGTTGCTGGGCGAAATAATCCATGCGCTGCCGCTTGTGAGAGAGCGACGCGGCGAGGGCTCCCGGCAGCCTTGTCCGACGCGTCGTATCATTTTCTAACAGTGGAACCCCTTGGGCGGCAACAGCGCTAGCTGCGGCATCAAGGGCTTGTACAGAGGTAGTTTTACCGGCGGTTCCCGATCCAGCATTTGCCTCACCGTGACGTGACGGTTCCCACCGAAACGGCGTCCTGGTTCCCGCGTTGGCCCGTGCCTGGTTCGAAGGGACCAGGTCCAACCAGGGAGTTTGTGAATGGCCAGTCAGAACCAGAACCCGGGTCAGCAGAATCAAAATCCGGGCCAGAAGCCCGGCCAGCAGCAGGGCGGCGGCAGCAAGCCCGGCCAGCAGCAGCAAGACCCGAACCGTCAGGGCCAGAAACCCGGCCAACCGCAGGATCCGGGGCAGGTGCGCTAGTTTCCCGTCCAAGCGAGAGCAAAAGGGAAGTCCCGCCGAAAGGCGGGACTTTCTTTTGGACGCCGTCCACAGCGGACCGCCCCAATTAAGGTTAATAAAGGGTTTAGATTGCCGCTTCAGTTCCAACGAAGTTACCTCGCGACATACCCGCCATCGCGGCGTCGGGCGAGCGGAACAGCAGGGAGCGGCAGATGTCGACGAACTGGCGGATCAGCTCATTTTGCGGCGCGCTGCTTGCGGCCTATTTCATCCCGGCGTGGGCGAGCATCGCCTTTCAGATCATGGCCTCGCCGGTCCGCGGTCTCTATGAACGGCCGAGCGTGTCGATCGGGTTCTTCATCAGCGATCATCTGCATCTGTCGGGTATCGCGAGCGTGCGTATCGCCTGGCTGCTGGCGCTGGTGCGGATCACCACAGTTGCCTTTTTCACGCTGTATCTGGTGCTGCTTTCGCTTCGCTCGGTGCGCGAACGCGGCGGCGGCGATGAGACGCTCGGTATGGCGCTCGTGCTCGGCAGCGTGCTCAGCTTCGTCAGCATGCTGGCGGCGTCCGTGGCCGGCGAAGCCGAGGCGCTGCGGCTGCACGCGACCGAACTGTTGATGCTGGTCGGCATCGGCATCGTGCTGGTGGTCGAGGGCGCCGCGCCGCGGCTGGCCGAGGTGCGCGACGAGACCGATACCAGCGTGCCGGCCGGCAAATTATCCCTTCAACAGCCCTAGCTCGGCGATAATCGCCGAGGCTTCCTTCACCGCATGGTTAGCGGCGGGGACGCCGCAATAGATCGCCTGCTGCAGCAGGATCTCCTTGATATCGTCAGGCGAAAAGCCGCCTTCGGTGAGGGCGGCACGCACATGCAGGCGGAATTCGTCCCACTGCCCGAGCGCGACCATGGTGCCGATCACCAGTACCCGCCGCGTGCGATGATCGAAATGCGGCCGCGTCCAGATATCGCCCCAGGCATAGCGCGTGATCAGGTCCTGGAAGTCGGTGTTGAAGGCGTTGCGATTGGCAATCGATTTATCGACCCATTCATTGCCGAGCACTTTGCGGCGCTGGGTCATGCCCTCGTCGCGGCGCTTGTCGTCGTCCATGATGCCTCTCCTTGCTCGGGCGTCTCTTCACCTCTCCCCGGCGGGGAGAGGTGGGTTTGCGCTGACGATGCGAAGCATCGTCAGCGCAAACCGGGTGAGGGGACTCAGGTGCCCATGAAGGACCGTAACCCCTCACCCGCGCCTTCGGCGCGACCTCTCCCGATGGGAGAGGTGGTGCAGAGTGCGCTGCACTAGCGTTGCGTCAGGAAGCCGACCACGGCGTCCGTGAAGGCGTGCGACTGCTCGACGTTGGAAATATGCGCGGCATCGAGGATCGTCATGCTGGCGCCCGGGATGCGGCTGCGGATGAATTCCCCAGCCGAGATCGGCGTTGCCATATCGTGACGGCCGGCGATCACCAGCGTCGGGCTCTTGATCTTCGGGAGCAGCTCGCGCTGGTCGAGCGTGCTCAGGGCTTCGCAGCAGGCGATGTAACCCTCCGCGGGCGAGGCCAACAGCATCGCCTTCATCCGGGCTGCGATCTGCGGCTCGCGCTCGCGGAAATCCGCCGTCAGCCAGCCCGCGATCACGGTGTCGGCGACCGCGGCGAGGCCGCCTTCCTTCACCGCCTTGATGCGATTGTGCCAGTTGGTCGGGTCCGGGTAGTAGCAGGCGGTGTTGGAGAGGATGATCTTGCCGAAGCGTTCGGGCGCGTTGGCCCCCAGCCATTGCCCGACCATGCCGCCCATCGACAGGCCGCACCAATGCGTCTTTTCGATATTGAGGTCGTCGAGGATCGCCAGCACGTCGCGGCCGAAACGCTCCATCGAATAGGGGCCGGGAGGGACCTGCGACTTGCCATGGCCGCGCCGGTCGTAGCGGATGACGCGGAACACCTGCGTCAGCGCCTTCATCTGCGGTTCCCACATCTGCAACGTGCAGCCCAGCGAATTCGACAGCATCAGCGTCGGTCCGCCGTCGCGGCCTTCGACCTGGACGTTGAGTAGGCATCCGTCGGCGTCGATCATCGGCATGGTCTGCGTTCCCTCGTTTCTTTCCTGTCATTCCGGGGCGATGCGACAGCATCGAGCCCGGAATCCATTTCACCACCCGGGTATGTGGCCCGATGGATTCCGGGTTCGCGCTCTGCGCGCCCCGGAATGACAGCGGAGGTCTTACGACAAATCCTCAAGCGAGGCGAGCAGGCGGTCGATCAGCGCCTGCGAGGCGCCCTGGTAGGACATTGGTTCAAACAGTTTTTCGATTCTGTCCGCGGCGAGATGCGCGGTGATCCGTGGATCGGACTTCAACACGTCGCGCAAGTGTTTCTGCTCGGCCACGGCCTTCTTGCTGGCGGCTTCCATCAGATGATGCGCCTCGCTCTTGCCGAGCTTTTCGGCGAGCGCCATCGACACCGCTTCTGCCATGATCAGCCCACGGGTGGCATCGAGGTTGACGCGCATGCGCGCAGCGTCGACTTCCAGGCCCTCGGCGATGTCGACGATGGCGGCGAGCGCGCCTGATGTGACCAGCATCAGCGTCGGCAAGGTCGGCCATTCTGCATGCCACGGCCCTGCGCTGCGCTCGTGGTCCTGGACCTGCGCGGCAAGGATCGTCGCGGCGAGATTGGGGGCCATGGTGGCGGCGGCGAGCGCGGTTGCGGCGGCAACGGGATTGCGCTTGTGCGGCATGGTGGAGGAGCCGCCGCGGCCTTCGCCCGATGGCTCGAACGCCTCGGCGACGTCGGTCTGCATCATCAAGGAGACGTCGCGGGCGATCTTGCCGCAGCTTCCGCAGACGATGGCAAAGGCAGAGGCGATGTCCGCGATGCGGTCGCGGTGGGTGTGCCAGGGCGCCTCCGGCAGCGGCAGGCCAAGCTCCTGCGCCAGTTTTTCCGCCACTGCTATGCCTTTGTCGCCGAGCGCAGCCAGCGTGCCGGCCGCGCCGCCGAATTGCAGCGCCAGTGCCTCGCGGCGCAGACGTTGCAAGCGCCTCCGCGAGCGGTGCAGGCTTGCGGCATATTCGGCGAGCTTGAGGCCGAACGGCATCGGCAGCGCATGCTGCAGCCAGGTGCGCGCAACCACCGCGGTGTCGCGATGCTCGCGGGCGAGTTTGGCAAAGCCTGTGATGGCGCGGTCGAGTTGGGCGAGCAACACATCGATGCCGGCGCGCAGAGTGAGCATCGTCGCGGTGTCGATGACGTCCTGGCTGGTCGCGCCCCAATGCACATAGCGCGCGGCCTCCTTACTGGCCTTGGCCGCTTCCGCGGTGAGCGCCTTGACCAGCGGGATCGCGAGGTTGCCCGACCGAACGGCGGCTTCCGCGAGCGCCGCGCGGTCGAATGATTCGGCCTTGCACGCCGCGCCGATCGGGCCGGCCGCGGCATTCGGAATCACGCCGACCGCTGCTTCGGCGCGCGCCAGCGCTGCCTCGAAATCAAGCATATTCTGCAAGCAAGCGGCATCGTCGCACACCGCGCGCATCGCGGCGCTTGACAGCATCGGTGCCAGCAGAGGGGAAAGGGATGTGCTCATCGCGCGCGACCTAATCATTCCCGGCTGCCGCTGCCAATGGCCCTTCTTGATCGAGCCCGGCGCCATCACAAGGGGCGGTCTCCGTTTTGCTGCGCTGCGAATATGCATCGCTCGTGGTCGGATGCCGGTCTTTCCTTTGTGGCCGCCGTGCTTTACTTGGGTGTTGGTTCGATGCGATCGGGGAGGCTCTCATGGCAATGACAATGACCGGCGAAGTCCAGCTTGCGGCGTCGCGCGAGGCCGTGTGGGCCAAGCTCAACGATCCCGAGGTGCTGAAGGTCTGCATCCCCGGCTGCGAGGAATTGGAGAGAACCGAGGACAACGGCTTTCGCGCCGTTGCCAAGATGAAGGTCGGCCCGGTCTCGGCGCGCTTCAAAGGCAAGGTCATGCTGTCCGATCTCGATCCGCCCAACGGCTACAAGATCTCGGGCGAAGGCGAGGGCGGGGTTGCCGGATTCGCCAAGGGCGGCGCGACAGTCGCGCTTGCCGAGAAGGATGGCGGCACACTCTTGAGTTACAACGTCGAGGCGCAGATCGGCGGCAAGCTCGCCCAGCTCGGCCAGCGCCTGATCAACGGCGCGGCCAAGAAACTGGCCGATGAATTCTTCGCGAATTTCGCCAAGGCCGTGCAAGGCTGAAATAAATAAAGACTAGTGGCGCCGCACAACGGCGCCAGAACGGCACGACGTCATCCGGCCATGCGAGGGGCGAGGTTGCCCATTGCGGTGATGGCCCATATTATGGCTTTTGGAACGGTTATAAACGCCTGCTCTGTCGATATGCGGCAGAGCAGATCAAGAGAGTGCTGATGGCCAAGATTTCCCTGATCGTGAACGGCAATCCCGTCACCGCTAACGTCGATCCCCGTACCCTTCTCGTTCAATTCCTGCGTGAAAACCTGCGGTTGACCGGGACCCATGTCGGTTGCGACACCTCGCAATGCGGCGCCTGCGTCGTGCATCTCGACGGCAAGGCCGTGAAGTCGTGCACCACGCTTGCGGTGATGGCCGACGGCCATGAGGTCAAGACCATCGAGGGACTGGCGCCGGATGGCGGGCCGCTGCATCCGATGCAGGAAGCGTTCCGCGAGAATCATGGCCTGCAGTGCGGCTTCTGCACGCCCGGCATGATTATGACCGCGGTCGACATGGTGCACCGCAAGGGAAACGAGCTTTCCGACGAGGTGATCCGCGAAGAGCTCGAAGGCAATCTGTGCCGCTGCACCGGCTATCAGAACATCGTCGCCTCGATCGCCGCCGGCGCCAAGGCGATGGCGAAGTCCGATCTCGCTTGAACCTCAGCGCATTGCATCGCGATCGCTGTTGAAAATTCCGGGGCATTCCAATGTATGAATTCAAGTATCATCGTCCGGCGACCGTGCGACAGGCCGCCAATCTGCTGGTGAAGAACGAGGATGCCAAGCTGATCGCCGGCGGCCACACGCTGGTGCCGGTGATGAAGCAGCGGCTCGCGAGCCCGCCGCATCTGGTCGACCTCTCTCATGTCGAAGGCCTCGACACCATCGAGATGAAAGGCCGCGCGCTTGCGATCGGCGCCACCGCCAAGCATGCCGAGGTCGCCAGCTCCGCCGTCGTCGGCGAGGCGATCCCGGCGCTCGCCGACCTCGCGGGAGGGATCGGCGATCCCGCCGTGCGCCATCGCGGCACCATCGGCGGCTCGCTGGCGAACAACGACCCGACCGCGGACTATCCGGCCGCCGTGCTGGCGCTGGGCGCGACCATCGTCACCAACAAGCGGCGGCTCAAGGCCGAGGAGTTCTTCCAGGGCCTGTTCTCGACCGCGCTCGAGGCCGACGAGATCATCACCAAGGTGCAGTTTCCGGTTCCGAAGAAGGCGGCTTACGTCAAGTTCCGTAACCAGGCCTCGCGCTATGCGCTGGTCGGCGTGTTCGTGGCACGGCGGCCGTCGGACGTCCGCGTTGCCGTTACCGGCGCCGGCTCGGACGGCGTGTTCCGCGTCACCGCTTTCGAGGAGGCCCTGCAGAAGCGCTTCTCGCCCAAGGTGCTGGAGGGGATCAACGTATCCCCGGAAGGGCTGAACAGCGACCTGCATGGCAGTGCCGAATATCGCGCGCATTTGATCGGGGTGCTGGCGCGCCGGGCGGTCGAAGCTGCTAACGCTAAAGCGTGATAGTGCAGGCTGCTTTGGCTCCAACACCGGCTTTCCCATGACCGCATCGACGCTCCCGAAATCAGTCGATGCGCTGCTCCAGCTCCTGACCTCGCGCGGCTATCTCGCCGAGCGGTCGCTCGCGACCGTGACCTATCTTGCGCTGCGCATGGGCCGGCCGTTGTTCCTGGAAGGCGAGGCCGGCGTCGGCAAGACCGAGATCGCCAAGGTGCTGTCTTCAGCGCTCGGGCGGAAGCTGATCCGCCTGCAATGCTATGAGGGCCTCGACGTCGCCTCCGCGGTCTACGAGTGGAGCAGCGCGGCGCAGATGATCGCGATCCGCCTCGCGGAAGCCTCCGGCGACACTGACCGCGACCAGCTCGCGAGCGACATCTTCGCCGAGCGTTTCCTGATCAAGCGGCCGCTGCTGCAGGCGCTGGAGCCTGACGTCGCCGGCCCGCCGGTGCTCCTGATCGACGAGCTCGACCGCGCGGACGAGGCGTTCGAGGCCTATCTTCTGGAGATCCTGTCGGACTTCCAGGTGACGATCCCCGAGCTCGGCACGGTGAAGGCGCCGGCGGCGCCGATCGTGATCATCACCTCCAACCGCACCCGCGAGATCCACGACGCGCTGAAGCGGCGCTGTCTCTATCACTGGGTCGACTATCCCACAGCCGAGCGCGAGCTCGCGATCGTCAAGTCGCGGGTGCCGAATATTTCGGCCAAGCTGTCGCAGCAGGTGGTCCGCTTCGTGCAGGCGCTGCGCAACCAGGATTTCTACAAGTCGCCCGGCGTCGCCGAGACCATCGACTGGGCCACCGCGCTCTCGGAGCTGGATGCCCGCTCGCTGACGCCGCAAGTGGTCGGCGAGACCCTCGGTGCGCTCCTGAAGTACCAGGATGACATCGCGCGCATGCAGGGCGATACGCTGCAGAAGGTTTTGAAGGAAGCGACGAGCGAGACGTAGCTGCTCGCGCGTCATACACGACAGTCGTCATTCCGGGGCGCGCGCAGCGCGAGCCCGGAATCCATTTCGCCACCTGTTCTGCGGTAGGATGGATTCCGGGCTCGCGACTTCGTCGCGCCCCGGAATGACGGTGAGGTGAGGATAGATGCCCATCAACCACCTTGCGCCGCCGACCGGGCACATGGCCGACAATGTCGTCGGCTTTGCCCGCGCGCTGCGGGCGGCCGGGTTGCCGGTCGGGCCGGGCTCGGTGATCGACGCGCTCAATGCGCTGCAGCTCATCGAAGTCGGCAACCGCGCCGATTTCTACGCCACGCTGGAAGCGATCTTCGTCAAGCGCCATGAGCATGCGCTGATCTTTGCCCAGGCCTTCGACCTGTTCTTCCGCGCCGCCGAGGAGTGGAAGAGCATGCTGGACTCGGTGCCGCTGCCCGACCACGCCAAGAAGAAGCCGCCGCCGGCCTCGCGCCGCGTGCAGGAAGCGCTGTCGCAGCCCGCGAGCCGCGAGGAGCGGCCGCAGGAGCAGGCGCAGGAACTCAAGCTCTCGGTCTCCGACCGCGAGATCTTGCAGAAGAAAGACTTTGCGCAGATGAGCGCGGCCGAGATCGCCGAGGTCACCCGCGCCATCGCCAAGATGAGCTTGCCGCAGGCCGAGCTGGAGACGCGCCGCTACCGGCCGGACGCCCGCGGCCTCCGGCTCGATATGCGCCGCACCATCCGCAATTCCTTGCGCACCGGCGGCGAGATCGTCGACATCCGCAAGCTCGGCCGAATCGACAAGCCGGCGCCGATCGTGGCGCTGCTCGATATCTCGGGATCGATGAGCGAATATACCCGCCTGTTCCTGCACTTCCTGCATGCCATCACCGATGCCCGCAAGCGCGTCTCGGTGTTCCTGTTCGGCACCCGCCTGACCAACGTGACGCGGGCGCTGCGGCAGCGCGATCCGGACGAGGCGCTGGCAAGCTGCTCCTCGAGCGTCGAGGACTGGGCCGGCGGCACAAGGATCGCGACCTCGCTGCACACCTTCAACAAGCTGTGGGCTCGCCGGGTGCTGGGGCAGGGCGCGATCGTGCTGCTGATCTCCGACGGGCTGGAGCGCGAGGCGGACGCCAAGCTTGCCTTCGAGATGGACCGGCTGCATCGTTCCTGCCGCCGCCTGATCTGGCTCAACCCGCTGCTGCGCTACAGCGCCTTCGAGCCCAAGGCGCAGGGCATCAAAATGATGCTGCCCCACGTTGACGAATTCCGCCCGGTGCATAACTTGAGTTCCATCCAGGGGCTGATCGAGGCGCTTTCGGCCCCGCCGCCGCCTCATCATCGCAGCCTGATCCGCTCCATAGCTTGAAGAGGGTTCTCAAATGCTCAATCGCGACGAAGACATCCTGAAGGCGGCTGAGGACTGGCAGAAGGCCGGCCATGGGGTGGCGCTGGCCACCGTGGTGGAGACCTGGGGCTCGGCGCCGCGTCCGGCTGGATCGAGCCTCGTCATCAACGACGAGGGTACGTTCCTGGGTTCGGTCTCGGGCGGCTGCGTCGAAGGCGCCGTGGTGACTGAGGCACTCGACGTGATCTCGAGCGGCCAGCCGAGGATGCTCGAATTCGGCGTGGCTGACGAGACCGCATGGAATGTCGGCCTGTCCTGCGGTGGCACCATCCGCGTCTTCGTCGAGAAGGTGGGCTAGCCGTGAAGCTCGAAACCCTGAAGGAGCTGAATGCCGAGCGCGCCGCGCGGCGCCCGGTGATCGTCGTCACCGATACCGCCAATGGCGAGCAGCGGCTGGTGAAGGCAAAGGACTTTGCCGCCGATCCGCTCAATGCCGAGCTTTCCAAAGCATTGCGCATGGGCAAGAGCACCAACGTCGAGGTCGGCGGCAAGAAGCTGTTCCTCAACGTCTATGCGCCGACCGCAAAGCTCGTGATCATCGGCGCCGTCCATATCAGCCAGGCCTTGGCGCCGCTGGCGCGGTCGCTGGATTATGATGTCACCGTCGTCGATCCGCGCACGGCATTTGCGAGCCCCGAACGTTTTCCTGACGTGCCCCTGGTCGCGGAATGGCCCGACGTCGCACTGCCGCCGCTCAATGTCGATCACTACACGGCTTTCGTCGCGGTGACGCACGATCCCAAGATCGACGATCCTGCGCTGCTGCATGCCTTCGAGCGCGAGTGCTTCTATATCGGGGCGCTCGGTTCGCGGAAGACGCATGCCAAGCGCGGCGAACGGCTGCGCGCCCAAGGCGCGAAGGAAAGTGACATCGCGCGCATCCATGCGCCGATCGGACTCGACATTGGTGCGGTATCGCCGTCGGAGATCGCGGTCGCCATCATGGCGGAGATCACCGCGACGCTGCGGTTGCCGCCGAAAGAGAAAGAAGTTGCAGCATGAAGTTCGGGCCTGCCAGTCCGCGTGACGCGATTGGCGGCGTCACCGTTCACACCCTGCGGCAGGGATCGCTGGTGCTGAAGAAGGGCACCACGATCGGCCCTGCCGAAGTGGAGGCCTTGGATAAGGCCGGGGTGAAGGAAATCGTCGTCGTGCGGCTCGATGAGGGTGACGTCTCCGAAGATGTTGCCGCGGCCAGCATCGCGCAGGCCATTGCCGGCGACGGCGTCAATGTCGAGCGCGCCTTTACCGGCCGCGCCAATTTGTTCGCGGGACGCGCCGGCGTGCTGGTGGTCGACCGTGCCGCGGTCGATCGCATCAACGGCGTCGACGAGGCGATCACGCTCGCGACGCTGACTGCGTTCAAGCCGGTGGTCGAAGGCGAGATGATCGCCACCGTCAAGCTCATTCCTTTCGGCGTCGAAGCGAGCTTGCGCGACGCGGCGGTCGCCGTCGCCGCGCGCGAGACGCTGCGGGTTGCGCCTTACGTCATCAAGAAGGTCGGCATCGTCTCGACGATGCTGCCGGGCCTGTCGCCAAAGGTGATCGAGAAGACGCTCCGCGTGACCGCCGAGCGGCTCGCCCCCGCGGGCGCCAGCATTATCGCCGAGCGCCGCGTGCCGCATGAGGAGAAGGCCCTGGCCGCCTCGATCAAGGAATTGCTCGCGCTTGGCGCCGAACTCGTGATCGTGTTCGGTGCTTCCGCGATCGCGGACCGGCGCGACGTGATCCCGGCCGCGATCACCGGGATCGGCGGCGCGGTCGAGCATTTCGGCATGCCGGTCGATCCGGGCAATCTGCTCCTGATCGGCAGCGCGGGGAAGGTGCCGGTGCTGGGTGCGCCGGGCTGCGCGCGCTCTCCGGTCGAGAATGGATTTGACTGGGTGCTGATGCGCCTGCTTGCGGGGATCAAGGTCACGCGGGCCGAGCTCACCGGCATGGGCGTCGGCGGGCTCTTGATGGAGATCGTGACGCGGCCGCAGCCGCGCACGGGCTCCGACACCGAAGGCAATCGCAACGTCGCCGCCATCGTGCTCGCCGCCGGCCGTTCGACGCGGATGGGCGGCCCCAACAAGCTGCTTGCGGAGATCGACGGCAAGAAGCTCGTGCGTATCGCGGCCGAGCAGGCGCTGGCGTCGAAGGCCTCCGAGGTGATCGTCGTCACCGGCCATCAGGCCGAACTGGTCGAGCAGGCGCTGCAGGGGCTGAAGGTGAAATTCGTGCGCAATCCGGATTTCGCCGGCGGGCTCGCGAGCTCGGTGAAAGCGGGTGTCTCCGCGGTATCCGACAGCGTCGACGGCGCCGTGATCTGCCTCGGCGACATGCCGCTGATCGACGCGTCCTTGATCGATCGGCTCATCGACACCTTTGCACCCGACCGCGGCCATTTGATCGCGGTGCCCGTCAGCGAAGGCAGGCGCGGCAATCCCGTGCTGTGGTCGCGGCGCTTCTTCAAGGAATTGATGACGCTCGACGGCGACATCGGCGCGCGCCACCTGATCGCCAAGCATGCCGAAGCGGTAGCCGAAGTGCCCGTCGACGGCCAAAGCGCCTTCCTCGACATCGACACCCCGCAAGCCCTCGAAGCCGCGCGCGGCGCGTGAACTCTTTCCGTCGTCCCGGTCAAGCCCGGGACGACGGATGATGGAGTCGTGGCGCTCTCTCCACGTCGTTGCGAGCGAAGCGAAGCAATCCATCTCGCCGCTTGTGGAGGCATGGATTGCTTCGCTGCGCTCGCAATGACGGTCGCGGTGATTTGCTTCTCTCTCAACCTCCCGTTCACCAAGTGGAAACGTCCGGCGGCTAGAGTTCCGCCGGCTGTCTGGGGGATGGGGAAAGTGATTGTCTCGACGAGGCGCGCGCAACGCCGCGCGCTGTTCATTCTTGCGCTGACGTTGCTGTTGGCACTAACGCGTTTCATCACCGAGAGCTGGGCGGCGGGCGCATTTGCGGTTGGCAAATGCGGCGCCTACGGTCAGGCCTATGACTATCCCGCCGAAGCAGAGGCGCGCGCCGCGGCGCTGAAGCAGTGCAAGGGCGAATGCACCACCGTCACGATGAAGCGGGCCTGCGCTGCGCTCTCCATCGACATGATGAATCCCTGCGGCGCCCACGGCTACGCCGTGGAGCCGAAGATCTCGCGCTCGCTGAACGCCGCCACGCGCAAGTGCTATGAATATGGCGGCAAGGAATGCGTGATCCGCGCCTGGGCCTGCGACGCCAAAGGTTAGAGTGGCCGTTGTAGCGTCGTAGCCCGGGTGGAGCGTCAGCGTAACCCGGGGGCGCTCGAGCCGCTGGTACAGTTTCCCGGGTTGCGCTTGGTTCCACCCGGGCTACAACTTGTCGCAGTTGCCATCGCGCTGACACACGCGCACATTCGGCGCGCCCTTTGATACCGATCAAAGGGCGAGAGGGTGGTCACCGCTAGTCTGCTTTCCAAAGCGAAGGAGTAGACAGATGCCGACCATGAAAGCCGCTGTTGTCCGAAATTTTGGCAAGCCGCTCGAGATCGAGAATGTGCCGGTGCCGGAACCGGGGCCGGGCGAAGTTCTGGTCAAGGTGAAAGCCTGCGGCGTGTGTCACACCGATCTTCACGCCGCGTCCGGTGACTGGCCGGTGAAGCCGGTTCCGCCGTTCATTCCCGGCCATGAAGCTGCCGGCATCGTCGCCGCGCTCGGCCCCGGCGTGACTAATCTGAAGGTCGGCGACGCCGTCGGCGTCGCCTGGCTGCACGATGCCTGCATGCGCTGCGAATATTGCGAGACCGGTTGGGAAACCCTGTGCGAGCACCAGCACAACACCGGCTACAGCGTGAACGGCGGCTTTGCCGAATATGTCATCGCATCGGCCGCCTTCGCCGCGCGATTGCCGGCTAATGTCGATTTCGCAAAGGTGGCGCCGATCCTGTGCGCGGGTGTCACGACCTACAAGGGACTGAAGGAGACCGAAGCGCGGCCCGGCGAGTGGGTCGTCATCTCCGGCGTCGGCGGCCTCGGCCATGTCGCGATCCAGTATGCCAAGGCGATGGGGCTCAAGGTTGCCGCGGTCGACATCGCCGAGGACAAGCTGGAGCTCGCTCGCACCACCGGCGCCGATCTCGCCGTCAACGCGCTGTCTGACAGGGCGGTGGAGAAGGTGCTGGCATCCACCGGGGGAGGGGCGCACGGCGTACTGGTGACGGCGGTGTCGACGGCTGCGTTCGCGCAGGCGCTGGGGATGGTCCGGCGCAAGGGCACGGTCAGCCTCGTCGGCCTGCCGCCCGGCGAATTCCCGACGCCGATCTTCGACGTCGTCTTGAAGCGCATCACCGTGCGCGGCTCGATCGTCGGTACCCGCCGCGATCTCGACGAAGCCATCGCCTTCGCCACCGACGGCAAGGTGCACGCCGAGATCACCAAGGTGCCGCTGGAGAAGATCAACGACATCTTCGACCGGATGAAGTCCGGCAAGATCGACGGCCGCATGGTGCTGGATTTCGCCTAAGTCCCATCCTTGTCATTCCGCGGCGCGAGCCCGGAATCCATCAGGCCGCGGGAGCAAGCGGAAGAATGGATTCCGGGCCTGCGCCTTCGGCGCATCCCGGAATGACGAGGAGCGTTCCTTGACAATGACTGACCAGTCAGTCATTATTTGAGCATGAAGCAGCGCCCCAAACCATCCGCTCCGCCCAAGGCGCGCCGGACCGCCGGCAGGGCGGCGCGCGCCAAGGTGTCAAAAGTGGTCTCGTCGAAGATCGCGGGCAGCGGGGCGAACCGCGCCGAGCGCGCGGCGGAGCGGCGGGCTGCGATCGTGGAGGCGGCGATGGAAGAGTTCGTCGCGCGCGGCTTTGCCGCGACCCGGCTCGACGATATCGCCAAGCGCGCCGGCGTCGCCAAAGGCACGATCTACCTGTACTTCAAGGACAAGGAATCGATGTTCGAGGAATTGATCCGGACCGCGCTGGTGCCGCTGATCGACCGCATGGCATCGCCGGCGCCGCTGAGCGGATCGGTGCGCGAGGCGGTGGAGGGCTTTGCGCAAATGTTCATCCGGGAGGTCGCTTCGACATCGCGCGGCGACATCGTGCGCCTGATCGTCAGCGAGGGGCCGCGCTTTCCGGAAATCGCCGATTTCTATTTCCGCGAAGTGGTCTCGCGCGGGATGGCCGGCATGCGCGCCTTGATCGAGCTTGGGATCACGCGCGGCGAGATCCGCAACAAGGAATTGGCGCGCTACCCGCAGATCATGATTGCGCCGGCACTGATCGCGGTGATCTGGCAGAGCATGTTCAGCCGGCATTCGCCACTGGATGCGATCGAGATGTTTCGCGTCCATCTCGATCTGATCTTCGGCGAGCGGAGGACGACATGACTTCGTCGCGCCTGGCGAAGATCCTGGCGATGGTGGCGCTGGCGGCGGCGCTGGCCGGCTGCCAGGAGCGGCGCGATCCCGGCTTCCAGGGGTGGGTCGAGGCCGACATGATCTTTGTCAGCCCGGATGAAGCCGGCCGCGTGGTGAAGCTCAACGTGCGCGAAGGCGACGAGGTGAAGGTCGGCGATCTCCTTTACTCCGTCGACGATGATCTGCAGCAGGCCGATCTCAACCAGAACAAGGCGACGCTTGCCAACGCGCAGCAGACCTATGACCGCGCCGCTTCCTTGAGAGGGACAGGCGCGGGCACGCAGGCCAATCTTGATGCCGCGGTCTCGGCGCTGCGCGTGGCCGAAGCCAAGGTCAACACGTCGGAGACGCGGCTGGCGCGGCGCAAGGGCTTTGCGCCGGTCGCCGGCACCATCCAGCAGATCTATTTCCGCGAGGGCGAGATGGTGGCGGCGCAGCGGCCGGTGCTCTCGATCATGCCGCCGGGCAACATGAAGCTGCGCTTCTTCGTGCCCGAGGCCGAACTGCCGAAGCTCTCGATCGGCGACCAGGTGCGCGTCGTCTGCGACAATTGCGCCGCCGATCTCACCGCCAAGATCTACTTCATCGCGACCACGGCGGAATATACACCGCCGGTGATCTACAGCCTCGATGAGCGCAACAAGCTGGTCTACCTGATCCAGGCGCGGCCGAGCCGGCCCGATGCCTTGCGCGTGGGACAGCCGATCAGCGTCTATCTCAATCCGAAGACGCCGGTGGCGGATCGGCGATGAGCACGGTCGCGAACCATACGCCTGAGATCGCTATCGATGTCCATGGCCTGACCAAATCGTTTGGCGGCCGCGAGGTCGTGCATGATCTGTCGATGCAGGTCAGGCGCGGCACGATCTACGGCTTCCTGGGGCCGAACGGCAGCGGTAAGACCACGACCATCCGCATGCTCTGCGGCCTGCTCACGCCCGACAGCGGCAATGGCACCTGCCTCGGCTACGATATCCGCCGCGATGCCGACCGCATCAAGCGCCTGGTCGGCTACATGACCCAGCGCTTCAGCCTGTACCAGGACCTCTCGGTGCGCGAGAATCTGGAGTTCGTCGCGCGGCTCTACGGCATGCCCGACGCGCGCGGCGCGGCGCGCGAGATGATCGCGCGCATCGGCTTGAGGGGCCGCGAGGAGCAGCTTGCCGGCAATCTCTCCGGCGGCTGGAAGCAGCGGCTTGCGCTCGGCGCCTGCACGCTGCCCAATCCGAAACTTCTGCTGCTGGACGAGCCGACCGCCGGCGTCGACCCCAAGGCGCGGCGCGATTTCTGGAACGAGATCCACGCGCTCGCGGCCGAAGGCCTGACCGTGCTGGTCTCCACGCACTACATGGACGAGGCCGAGCGTTGCCATGAGATCGCGTACATCGCCTATGGTCATCTGTTGGCGCATGGGACAGTGGAAGAGGTGATCGCGGGCTCGGCACTCTCGACCTATACGGTGACCGGTGACGATCTCAACGGACTTGGCGACGAACTCACCGGCAAGCCGGGCATCGACATGGTGGCGCCGTTCGGCACCAGCCTTCATGTGTCCGGCCGCGACAAGGCGGCGCTGGACGCGACCGTCGCGTCCTATCGCAACGATCCGCGCTGGCGCTGGCAGGACAGCGAGCCGTCGCTCGAAGACGTCTTCATCGATCTCATGGGGCGTTCCAAGGATAATTTCCAAGGATAATTTCCAATGAGCGCGATCGATGCAGTCCATCCTATGGTCGAGGCAAGGGAGCCGGCCTTCGGCTTCTGGCGGCGCAGCTATGCCATGCTGGTGAAGGAATTCATCCAGCTCCGCCGTGATCGCGTCTCCTTCGCCATGATCGTGATGATCCCGGTGATGCAGCTTTTGCTGTTCGGCTACGCCATCAACACCACGCCTCGGCATCTGCCGACGGCGGTGTTGATCCAGGAGGACAGCGATCTCGGGCGCTCCATCCTGAAGGCGATGGAGAACACCGCCTATTTCCGCTTCACCCGGGAAGTGCACGATGTCGCCGAGTTCGACGACCTCCTGAAATCCGGCAAGGTGCTGTTCGGTGTCGAGATCCCGCGCGGCTTCGAGCGCGCCGTCCGGCGCGGCGACAAGCCGGCGCTGCTGGTCGCCGCCGATGCCACCGATCCGATCGCCTCAAGCGCGGCGCTCGGTGCGCTCGGCGCCCTGGTGCAGACCGCGCTGGAGCACGATCTGCACGTCGGCGATCCCCCGGACATGCCGTTCGAGATCAGGACGCACGCCCGCTACAACCCCGCCGCCGAGTCGCGGCTCAACATCGTGCCCGGCCTGGTCGGCACCATCCTGACCATGACCATGCTGATCTTCACCGCGCTGTCGGTGACGCGCGAGATCGAGCGCGGCACCATGGAGAGCCTCTTGTCGATGCCGATCAAGCCGGTGGAGGTGATGTTCGGCAAGATCATTCCTTATGTCATTGTCGGCTTCATCCAGGCGTCACTGATCGTCGGCATCGGCGTGCTGCTGTTCGGGGTGCCGATTCTCGGCAGTGTGCTGCTCCTGGCGGCGCTGACCACGCTATTCATCACCACCAACCTGTCGATCGGCTATACGTTCTCCACCATCGTGCAGAACCAGTTGCAGGCGATGCAGCTTTCGATGATGTTCTTCCTGCCGAGCATCCTGCTCTCCGGCTTCATGTTTCCGTTCGCGGGCATGCCGCTATGGGCGCAATATCTCGGCGAAGGCCTGCCGCTGACCCATTACGTCCGCATCGTCCGCGCCATCATGCTGAAGGGCGCGGGCCCCGCCAACCTGCAATACGACACGATTGCACTCATTGTCCTGATGCTGGCGGCGATGACGATCGCCGTGACACGCTTCCGTCGCACGCTCGATTGAGGCAATATATCGATCTCAATTTATCCACGTCATTCCGGGGCGACGCGAAGCATCGAGCCCGGAATCTCGAGATTCCGGGTCCGGTCCTTCGGACCGTCCCGGAATGACAGGCGGAGATAATGGCCGGTTTCTGGGGAAGGAAAAAAGAGGCGCAGGATTCGGCCATATCGGCCGAATTCCACCAGATCTTGATGCGCGAGGTGATGACGACCGAGCTGCTCCGGATCAAGGCGCTGATCGGGACAGCGGTGCTGCTGGGTGTCATCGGTTTGGGCATCGACTTCTTTGCGCCCGAGGCCGTAAGCCGCGTCTGGCACGGCAATCTCAGGGTATCATTTCTCTTTTACATCACTGTGCCGTTCATCCTGTTCGAATTGTGGGTGCATGGTGCGATCACCCGACATATGCGCAGAGGGCGCGACCTGCCCGTGGTGCGGCGCTACATCGGCGCGCTGATCGAGACCTCGTTGCCCACGGTCGCGCTGGCGCTCCATATCGACAGCATGGGATCGGTCGCTGCGCTCGGATTCGCTGCGCCGTTTCTCTATTTCATCTTTATCATCCTCTCGACGCTGCGACTGGATTTCTGGCTCTCGACCTTCACCGGGTTCGTTGCCGCAGCTCAGTTGTTCTGTCTGGCGATGTTCTTTCATCCCGATGCCGAGCCGAACCTCTACTATCATGCGGCGCGCAGCTTCATCGTGCTGATCTGCGGCATGCTGGCGGGCGCGGTCGGCATGCAGTTGCGGCGGCAGTTCGAGGCCAGCATCGCGGCGGCGACGGCGCGCGACCGCATCACCGACCTGTTCGGCCAGCACGTCTCGCCGCAGGTGGTCGAACGGCTGATGACCGAGGGCGCCTCGACCGACAGCGATACCCGCCGTGTCGCGGTGATGTTCGTCGATTTCCGCAGCTTCACCGCGGGCGCGCGGACGCGCTCGCCGCAGGAAGTGGTCGAGCGGCTCGACCGTGCCTTTGCCATGCTGGTTGATATCCTCGATCGCCACGGCGGCATCGTGAACAAGTTCCTGGGGGACGGTTTCCTCGCGCTGTTCGGCGCGCCGCTCGAAGCCGAGGACGCGGCGCATCAGGCGGTGGCCGCGGCACGCGAGATGCTGCTCGCCAACGAGCGCTTCAACGAGACCACGAGCTGGCCGCTGCGCATCGGCATCGCCATCCATATCGGCGAGGTCGTCGCCGGCAATATCGGCTCGCCCCGACGCAAGGAATATACCGTGATCGGCGATACCGTGAATTTCGCTGCGCGGCTGGAGGCGCTCAACAAGGAGCTCAACTCGCAGTTCCTGATCTCGTCCGAAGTGCGCGAGGCGATCGGCGAGGCCGCTGGCGATGCAGTGCCGCGCGGCGAGGTGCCGATCCGCGGCTACGAGAAGCCGGTTGCGGTGTGGCAACTGGGATAGGAGGATTTCATGCAGCGTCGCTACATCACCGTTGATGTCTTCACCGACCGCGCGTTCGGCGGCAATCCGCTCGCCGTGGTGCTCGATGCCGCCGGGCTGTCGACCGCGCAGATGCAGGCGATCGCGACCGAGTTCAACTATTCCGAGACGACCTTCGTGCTGCCGCCGCAGAACAGCGCGAACGACGCGCAGGTCCGCATCTTCACGGTGCGATCCGAAATCCCGTTCGCCGGCCATCCGAATGTCGGCACCGCCTTCGTGCTGGCAACGCTCGCGGCCAAGCCGCCGGCGCGGCTGAGATTCGAGGAGAAGGCGGGGCTCGTGCCGGTCGAGATCCTGAGCGAGCAGGGCAGGGTCACGGGCGCCGAGCTCACCGCGCCGCAACCGCTGCAGCGGCTGTCGCGCGTTGATGTCGAACAGGCCGCGGCCTGCCTGTCGCTTTCGGCGAGTGACGTGAAGACGGACCGGCATCCACCGCAGATCGTCTCGGTCGGCCTGCCGTTCCTGATGCTCGAGCTCGCTTCGCGCGATGCGCTGAAGCGGGCATGTCCGGATGCTGGGGCCTTCGCGCGGACGTTTCCCTGCGACGGTTCGGATGCTGTCTATTTCTACACGCGCGACGTGCCCGCAAGCGAGCAGCCGCTCGACCTGCAGGCGCGCATGTTCCATCCGGGCTCGAGCGGCCTCTCCGAGGACCCTGCCACCGGCAGCGCGACCGCGGCCGCCGCCGCATTCCTTGCCGATCTCGACGAGAGGCGTGACGGTGAATTGAGATTGGGCATCGGCCAGGGCGTCGACATGGGCCGGCCGAGCCTGTTGCTCACCCGTGTTCGCAAGCAGGGCGGCACGGTGGCGTCCGTGCATGTCGGCGGCGGCTGCGTGAAGATGATGGAGGGGACGTTGGAGTTGGAGGGGGAGGGGTGAGATGCACCCTCTCGTCATTCCGGGGCGCGCGTAGCGCGAGCCCGGAATCCATTTCTCCGCTTGCGCTTGTGGCCCGATGGATTCCGGGTTCGGCCCTGCGGGCTGCCCCGGAATGACGGCGGTGGCTACACCTGCGGCGCTGCCAAATTCTCCACCTTCACGCCGTCGCGGTCCTCGATGATCTCGGCGATCATCTGGCGGTGACAATGCGTGTGGTCGCGCTCGTAGCACATGAGGCACACCGGTCCGGCCTTCTTCACCAGCGACGACAATTCGTCGAGCTCTTCTTTTGCCTGCGACGTCTTCAGGTGCCTTCCGTAGATCGTGCGGAGAAGCTGGTGCTGGCCGCTGCGCGCGGCAAGGCGTCCCTCCTTGGGGGTGCCGAGCGCTGCGAGATGGACATAGGCGATGCCGCGCTCGTCGAGCGCCGCCGCAAGCTGCTTCTTGGAGAAGCCTGGCCGGCGGGATGAGGTGACCGCACGGACATCGACCAGAAGCTTCACCCCGGCATGCTCGAGCTCATCGAGCACCGCTTTGGGCGGTGTCTGCTCGTAGCCGATCGTGAAGAGCTTCTTGGCCCTGGCCATCCGGCGTCCAGTCACTTTACGCGCTCAATCAACTCCATCGCGCCGGCCGGCGCCCGCACCTTGCCTTCGTGGATCACATAGGCGAACACATCGCGCGGCGCCTTCTTCGGTTTTGTCTTCTCGACATGCGGCAAGTCGTCCGGATCGCCGCCGCCGGCCCATTCCTCGAACCGCTTGGCCCAGGCGTCGAGCTGCTTCGGCGGATAACAGGTCTTGATCTCGTCATTGCCCTTCTGCAGTCGCGCATAGACGAAGTCGCTCGCGACGTCGGCAATCGCCGGATATTTGCCGTGCTCGGCGAATACGACCGGCGTCTCGAACTCGCGGATCAGCGCGACGAATTCGGGCACGCAGAAACTGTCGTGCCTGACTTCGACCACATGGCGCAGCGCGCGGCCGTCGAGCTTGCGCGGCAACAGCTCGAGGAATTTGCCGAAATCGGCGCCGTCGAATTTCTTGGTCGGCGCGAATTGCCAGAGCACCGGCCCGAGCCGGTCGCCGAGTTCCAGCACGCCGGAATCATAGAACCGCTTGATGGAATCGCCAGCCTCCGCCAGCACGCGGCGGTTGGTCGCAAAGCGCGGGCCCTTCACGGAGAACACGAATCCATCAGGGACTTCGCTGGCCCATTTGCGGAAACTCTCCGGCTTCTGCGAGCCGTAATAGGTGCCGTTGATCTCTATCGAGGTCAGCTTCGATGCGGCATAGGACAGCTCCTTCGATTGCGCGAGCTTTTCCGGATAGAACACGCCGCGCCACGGCTCGAAGGTCCAGCCGCCGATGCCGATATAGATGCTGCCTGCAGTTTTCTTTGGGGCTTTGGCCACGAGAAGAACTCATCGTGAGGAGGGGACACCCCCGAGAGTAGTCAAATAAATCGTGATTGGCCAGTTGGCCGGCGGCAAGCTTTCCACGCTTATCGATCCAGGTCATCCGCGCTAGGATACCCAAAAAGGAGAACAACAATGCGCATGATGATCGCGGCCCTTCTGGTTCTGATATCCTCGGCCGCGATCGCCGATGACGATCTCGACGATGCGCACAAGCTCGCCGTGATCGGCCGCGACGCCTACTGGAATTGCCTCGCCCGCGAATATCCCCGCGACAGCAACAAGACCATGTCGGACCAGGAGTTCGCTTCCCTGATGGCGAGCGCATGTCCCTCGGAGCGGCAGAACTTCCGGGCCTCGCTGATCAGCTTCCTCACCGAGCAATTTCCGAACCAGGACGCGAGTGCGCATCTGGCCACCGCCAACCGCGCCATCGAGCTTGCGCAAAAGGACATCATCACCGCTTTCGTCCGACGCAAGGCGGCGGCGAAATAGCAGGCAATAGGCCACCAGAGCGCCCCGGCCGTCATTGCGAGGAGCGATAGCGACGAAGCAATCCATGCCTCCGCAAGTGGCGCGATGGATTGCTTCGCTTCGCTCGCAATGACGGGGCAGGGAGCGGCGCCCATCGCTATTCCTTGGTTGCCATTGTTCGTGATATCAGCGACCCGTCAGGGTATGATCGGGCCAAGAGGGTGCTTGGCTGAGACCCTCCAGTTGCTGGGACAATCGGGTATGACATCGCAATCGGTCGGGGGCCTATTGGGCGCCATCGTCGCCGTCATCGTGTTGGGGGCGGCGGTCGTGTATGGGCCGATCGGGCAGATGGGCAAGCCCCCTAAGCCGCCCGCGGAGCAGCCCCCGGCTGCGGCGCAACCGGCACCGGCCGAGCCGGCCCCGAGGGGGCCGGTGATTCGGGAGGTGCCGAACTAGCCTAAGCGCCCTAGGAGCCCTTGCGGAAACGCATAGCGGTTCCTATCTAGCCTCTAACGGCGCCGTCGCAGCCTGCAAGGGCTCTGGCGCCGGGACGACCACGTAATAGCACGGCAGCGCCGGATGTACGCGCGCCTGTTGTTCGTGGTCGTTGGCATTTTTGGGCGTCCCCAGGCCCGTTTTCCCGCATTCCAGCCGGCGTTTAGGGCTTCCCGCGGCTTGGCGGCGCGGATATACGCTTGGCCGCCATGAATGACGCCATCAAACCGGGCCCCGAAATCCCGTCGCAGGCCGTTGGTTTGCCACTTGTTTCGGTTGTCGTCCCCACCTTCAACGAGCGTGACAATGTCACCGTCCTGTACCGGCGGTTGGAGACGACGCTCGCCGGTATCCCCTGGGAGGTCGTTTTCGTCGACGACAATTCCCCTGATGGAACCTGGGAGGTGGTGCGCGGCCTGGCGCGGCAGGATTCCCGCGTGCGCTGCCTCCGCCGGGTCGGACGGCGCGGGCTCTCGGGCGCCTGCATCGAGGGCATCCTCGCCTCCAGCGCCCCCTATGCCGTGGTGATGGACGCCGACTTGCAGCATGACGAGACGCAACTGCCGAAGATGGTCGAGCTGCTGCGGAGCGGGAAGGCCGATCTCGTGGTCGGCAGCCGCTATATCGGGGGCTACCGCGCCGAGGGGTTCAACAAGCAGCGCGCCGGCGCCAGCGCGTTCGCCACCGAGATCGCGCGCCGCTTGCTGCGGGTCGATATCGCAGATCCCATGAGCGGCTTCTTCGCGATCCGCCGCGACCGCTTCGAGGAGCTGGCGCCAGACCTTTCGACCCAAGGCTTCAAGATCCTGCTCGACGTCGTCGCCACCGCCCAGGGCAAGCTGCGCGCGGTGGAGATTCCCTATACGTTCGGCTCGCGGCAGCATGGCGAGAGCAAGCTCGATTCCATGGTCGCGCTGGATTTCCTCGGCCTCGTGCTCGCGAAGCTGACGCATGACGTCATCTCGCTCCGCTTCGTGCTGTTCGGCCTGGTCGGCTCGCTCGGCCTGCTCGTGCATCTTGCCGCGTTATACGTTGCGCTGGAAGTATTCGGCGCGCCGTTTCCTGAAGCGCAGGCAACCGGCGCGATCGTCGCGATGACCAGCAACTTCGTCCTCAACAATTTCCTGACCTATCGCGACCAGCGGCTGAAGGGCTTTGCGATCCTGCGCGGCCTGTTGCTGTTCTACCTCGTCTGCAGCGTCGGCCTGCTCGCCAATGTCGGCGTCGCCTTCTCGGTCTATGACCAGGAACCGATCTGGTGGCTTGCGGGCGCGGCCGGCGCGCTGATGGGCGTGGTCTGGAACTACGCGATGTCCGGACTGTTCGTCTGGCGCAAGCGATGATTGGGACATGAATCCGAACGAGACGAGTCTCGTCCGCACGACCGTCGTAACCGTCGTCGGGCTCGTCCTGTTGCGGCTGCTCGCCGCCGCTCTTACGCCGATCACCTTCGACGAAGCCTATTACTGGATGTGGTCGAAGAGTCTCGCCGGCGGCTACTACGACCATCCGCCGATGGTTGCGCTGGTGATCCGTGCCGGCACGCTGATTGCCGGAGATACCGAACTCGGCGTGCGGCTGGTCTCGATCCTGCTGGCGCTGCCGATGAGCTGGGCGGTCTATCGCTCGGCCGAGATCCTGTTCGGCGGCAAGCGTATGGCGGCTAGCGCGGCGATCCTGCTCAACGCCACCTTGCTGGCCGCGGTCGGGACCATGATCGTGACGCCGGATGCGCCGCTTCTGGTTTCCGCAAGCCTCCTGCTGTTCGCGCTCGCCAAGGTGCTGGAGACGGGGCAGGGCGCATGGTGGCTTGCGGTCGGCGCCGCTGCCGGCGCTGCACTGCTGTCAAAATACACCGCGCTGTTCTTCGGCCCGGCGATCCTGATCTGGCTCGCTGTGGTGCCGAAGCTGCGGCGCTGGTTCTTGTCGCCCTGGCTCTACCTCGGCGGCCTTCTCGCGCTGTTGATGTTCGCGCCGGTCATCCTCTGGAACGCCGATCACCACTGGGTCTCCTTCATCAAGCAGATGGGGCGGGCGCGCATCGAGGATTTCAGGCTGCCCTTCATCGGTGAACTGATCCCGACCCAGATCGCGTTTGCGACGCCGCTCGTCTTCATCCTCGGTGCGATGGGGCTGCACGCGCTCGCGTTCCGCCGCACGGGCGCCTTCGCCTCGCGCCTGCTCGTCAATCTGATGTTCTGGATCATCGTGGTCTATTTCATCTGGCACTCGCTGCATGCGCGCGTCGAAGCCAACTGGTTCGCACCGGTCTATCCGCCCTTCATGGTCGCGGCCGCGGTAGCGGCGACGATGGTGCCGTGGGAGGGACGCTGGCAGCGGCTTGCCGATTTCTGCCGCCGCTGGGCGGCGCCGACCGGGATCGTGATGTTCGTGCTGCTGATCGTGCAGGCCAATACCGGCGTGCTCTCGCTCTATCGCCGCGATGCCACCGTGCGCAGCGTCGGCGTCGGCTGGCACGAGACGGCGGCGGAAATCGAAGCGGCGCGCGCACGTATCGGCGCGACCTGCGTGCTGGCGCCGGATTACGGCACCACGGGCTGGCTTGCCTTCTATCTGCCGAAGGGCACCTGCGTCGCGCAGCAGACCCAGCGATACCGTTGGGTCAACGCATCAGAGCCGAGCGCGGCGGAGCTTGCCGGAAAGCTGCTCTATGTCCATGAAATCAGGCCCGAGGATCCGCCGTTCCTGAAGGAGATGTTCTCCCATGTGGAGAGGATCGCCGAGGTGCAGCGCAAGCGCGGCCCGCTCGTGATCGAGAGCTACGCGCTGTATGTCCTGGAGGAACCGAAGGGCGATGTCTTCGATCGCTCGCCGCCGCCGGAACTGCCGTAGGGCTGGCCCCGTCATTGCCGGGCTTAACCCGGCAATCCATCATTTCAAGAGTTCTTTGAAGATCGATGGATACGCGGGTCAAGCCCGCGTATGACGATCGGCGCGGGCGATGCGAGTACGCAGAAATTTCCGGCCAGCATGTCGTCTTCGTGCCTCCGGAAACGTCTTCTACAGACATCGCCAACCAGCGAGGTTCCGTTATGACCAGTTCCATCCTCAAACCCGCCGCCGAACTCGCCGCGGCCAACACCACGCGCCGCCCGAACGAGAGCGCGGACTATCGCCTGGCACGGCAGGCGCTGCTCGTCGAGGAGATCGAGCTGCGCCGCCAGATCGAGCGTGTCGCCGCGCTGCGCCGGGCCTTGCCGCCGGGCGGCGAGGTGACGAAGGCTTACGAGTTCGTCGGCGAGCGCGGCAAGGTCGGCTTTCCGGAGTTGTTTGGCGACAAGCAGACGCTCGTCATCTACAGCTACATGTTCGGGCCGCAGCGTGAGAAGCCGTGCCCGATGTGCACCTCATTCATGGGGACCTGGGAGGCCAAGCTGCCCGATGTCGAGCAGCGCATCGCCTTCGTGTTCGTGGCGCGCTCGCCGATCGAGCGTCTGGTCGCGGCGAAGCAGGCGCGCGGCTGGACGCGGCACAAGATCTTCTCGGATATGTCCGGCGACTACACGCGCGATTACGTCAGCGCTGATGATGCCGATATGCCCGGCTACAATGTCTTCACGCGGCGCGACGGCACCATCCGTCATTTCTGGTCGGGCGAGATGGGATCGAAGATGTCCGACCCGGGCCAGGACCCGCGCGGCGCGCCCGACATCGATCCGCTCTGGACCATCCTCGACACCACGCCAGAAGGCCGCGGCACGGACTGGTATCCGAAGTTGAGTTACTGAGCGCGCGACTTAGAAGCGAGCGACTTGGGCAGCGACTTGGGCCGTCGAATCCCGCTTTGGGACAGCGATAAATCCTGCCTTATTTCCGCAAGATTCCGGGGTAATTCACAAGGAAATTCCCCGCCGTTCCTCACGCCCCAGATCTGCCCGCGTTTAATCCGCATTTAACTAAAAGTCGCCTTAATGACGCTTCGCGCCTCTGCGAGATGCTCCGGCGATTGTCCCGCACTCTCACACGAGGAAGAAGTGGAACTGTTCTGGACGCAAGGCGAATGAGTACGAGTACCGGTGCGTTTGGCTTTGCGGCGCCCTCCTGCAAAAAATCTTCCCGGAAAGTCCTCCCTCACCATTTCATCGGCAGCGCCGCGGTCGCGGCGCTCGTCGTCGGCTGCGCCTGGACCGTCTACATCAATATCTTCGCGGCGAACGTCTATCCCACGATGGGCGGTGCCGCCTATGAGACGCCCGCAGTGAACCGGGAGGCTGCGGTCGCCGCGCGTCCGACGCCATCCTTCAACGACGTGTTCGCGTCGTTGCCGCCACCGCCGCCGACCTTGTCGAAGCCTGAGCCAAGCTCGGCTTCGATTATGTTTAACGAAAGGTTTGCGGCCGCCGCTCCGGAGGGCGTGGAGTCACGGGCGGCCGAGGCCGCGCCGCCCGCGGAAGCGCCGAAGGTTGCGGAAGCGTCGAAGCCGGCCGCCGCAGCCAAACTCGCCGAAGCCAAGTCAGGTGCTGCGCCGAAGGGGGTTGAAGCGGCGAAGAAGGAAGCGGCGACCTCATTGCAGGTCGCGCTCAACACGCCGGCCGCGCCCGTCGACACCAAGCCCGCGGCAAAATCGTCCGGTGTCCGCGACATGGCGGCACGCGCCAAGGCGGCGGTGATGTCGATCGCCTCAGGCGAGAAACAGTCGATCGTCGAGAAGCTCTGGGGCAAGCGCGAGTCCTCGGGCTCGCTGCTGTCGTTCGCATCTGCGGATGCCAACGTCACCGCCAGCATTCCCTCGACGCTGAGCCAGAACCCGATGAACGGCGGCTCGCCGCCCTATGACCGCCAGACCGCGGTCTACGACATCTCCGCCGCGACGGTGTATCTGCCCGACGGCACCAGGCTCGAGGCGCATTCCGGCCTCGGCTCCAAGATCGACGACGTCCGCTATGCGCATGTCCGCATGCAGGGCGTGACGCCGCCGCACATCTACGAGCTCAAGCCGCGCGAAGCGCTGTTTCACGGCGTGCCCGCGCTGCGCCTGACGCCGATCGGCGGCGAGGACAAGATCTACGGCCGCTCCGGCCTGCTCGCGCACACCTACATGCTCGGACCCAACGGCGATTCCAACGGCTGCGTCTCGTTCAAGAACTACTATGCGTTCCTGGATGCGTACCGGAACAAGGGCATCCGCCGGCTCGCGGTGCTGGCGAAGGTGCAGTGACGCGGACGCGCTTGCGGCGAATTTGAGCTCAGGCCCGGTTTTGTGTTGTGACCTTGATCTCCCTCGCATGCCCGCAATAGCATCAGGTGTCATTCCGGGGCGCGCGAAGCGCGAGCCCGGAATCCATTTTGCCGCGGAACTATGGCCTATTTCGTCTATCTGCTCGCAAGCAAGAAATACGGTACGCTGTACCTCGGCGTGACGAATGATATCGTTCGCCGCATCCATGAGCACAAGACCAAGGTGGCCGCTGGGTTCACCAAGCGATATGCGGTCAACAGGCTGGTCTGGTTCGAAATCTACGATGACCCGATTACAGCCATCACGCGCGAGAAAGAACTGAAGAAGTGGCGAAGGGACTGGAAGATTCGGCTCATCGAGGAGAAGAATCCCGAATGGATCGATCTTTATGCCGAAATCGCGACCTGAGTTCTCGGATGAATGGATTCCGGGCTCGCGCTACGCGCGCCCCGGAATGACGAGAGGAGAGTCGATCCCTCGTCATTCCGGGGCGATGCGAAGCATCGAGCCCGGAATCCATTCATCCGAGAAGACAGGTCACAATTTCCAGGCAAAATCGATCCACTTCTAGACGCTCGCGTTTCGGCGGGGAACACAAAAGGCCGCGCTCAGGGCCGTGTTGAAGCTTGACAGTTCGAGAGGGCATTCTAGGCTATTTTCTATCCACGGGTGCGCTTCGACATTCTCCGCCAAGAGGGAGAGCTATGTACGCGCCGCGACGACAAATCGACAATCACAAGAGGGAGGACAAAACCGCTGCGCGAAGCAGGCGGGATGCAATTCTGATGACATGAAAACCAAAAATCAAAGGGGAGGAATCCAATGGCAATCGGTATCAAGTACCTTACGTGCGGTGCGGCATTCGCGCTGGCCGCTGTGGCTGTTGCGTCACCCGCATTGGCGATCGATCCGGCGCGCCTGCAGGCGGCCGAGCAGACGCCGAACGATTGGCTGACCTACCATGGCGGCTACAAGTCGTATCACTACAGCGCGCTCGATCAGATCAACGCTGATAACGTCAAGAATCTTCAGGTCGCATGGATCCATATGCCGGGTCGCTCGACGCGCGGCCTGCAGTCGATGCCGCTCGCTGCTGACGGCGTGCTGTACTATTCGGGCTCCTACAGCCGCGTCTACGCGCTCGATGGCGCGACCGGCAAGCTGATCTGGTCGTATTTCCCCGAGCTCGACGAACAACTGGTGGCGATGCAAACGCACTCGCCGTACAACCGTGGCGTCGCGCTCGGCGATGGCAAGGTGTTGGTCGGCACCGTCGACGGCCGTCTCATCGCGCTTGATATGAAAACCGGTAAGCCAGCGTGGGACACCAAGCTGGTCGATTCCAAGAAGCTCACCGTGGGCTTCACGGGCGCGCCGCTGGTGGTGAAGGACACCGTTATCATCGGCAGCCAGGGCGGCGAGTGGACCTCGCGCGGGCCGCTGTTCGGCGTCGATATCAAGACCGGCCAGAAGAAATGGGAGTTCTTCACGGTCGCCGGCACCGAGGACGCCAAGGCGACCTGGGGCAATGAGTCCTGGCGCACCGGCGGAGGTGGCGCCTGGATGCCGGGCGGCTACGATCAGGAGACCAACACCATCTGGTGGGGCACGGCGAATCCCGCGCCGCTCTACGACTGGTCGGGCGCGGATTGGCAGAAGAGCGGGCCGCGGCCCGGCACCAACCTCTACACCACCTCGGTCATCGCGCTCGATCCCGATACCGGAAAGCTGAAGTTCTATCACCAGGAGCTGCCGCACGACGCCTGGGACTTCGATTCGGCGGTCGGTGAATTCCTGATGATCGACCGCGACGGCCGCAAGCTCGTCGTGCATCCGAACAAGGGCGGCTTCGTCTTTGTCTACGATCGCACCAATGGGAAAGTGCAGAACGTGTGGCGGCTCGCGAAGAACATCAACTTCGTGAAGGATATCGACCCAAAGACCGGCGAACTGATTGGTCGGCGCGATCTGTCGCTTGGCCAGACGAACTCGCCGCTCTGCCCGGCGATCGCCGGTGGCATTAGCTGGAACGCGGGCTCCTACAACCCGAAGACCGGCCTCTGGTACAAGCTCGGACAGGAATGGTGCATGGACGTGGACGTGGTGAAGACCACGCCGATCACCGAGCCGATGGCGCAGCTCAACATCGGCGCCAACTTCAAGCTGGTCCCGCCGCCGGACGGACCGGCGCGCGGACATCTCAGTGCCCGCGACCCCGTGACCGGCGACAAGAAGTGGGAGGTCACCTTCAGCGAGCCGCCGCTCGCCAGCGTGCTCGCAACCGGCGGCAATCTGGTATTCGTGCCGGACTCGCGCGGCGTGCTGCACGCCTACAATGCCGAGACCGGGTCGGAATTGTGGTCGCACTACAATGGCGTGGGCCACAATGGCGGCATCATCAGCTACACCGCTGGCGGCAAGCAGTACATCGCGGTGCCGGCCGGATGGGGCGGCATGGTGGCCGATGAATTTCCGGCACTGTTCGGCGAGCCCTACAAGAGCATGCCGAAGGATGCCGGTGCGCTCGTCGTCTTTTCGCTGAAGTAACAACAATAAGAACGGGGAGGCGGTGGGGCGCCGTGGCGTCCCACTGCTGCAATCCTGATGCGAATGTCGAAATCAATCTTTCTCGCCACTGGCATTGCGCTGTTGTGGCAGTCCTCGTGGCCGTTGGGCGTCTGCGCGCAGCAAAGCCAGGCGCCTAACCAGGATCAGTCGGCCAAGGAGAGCGACATCGAGGGCGGCACCATGTTCGCGACCTCTTGCGGCTTCTGTCACCAGAACGGCGGCCGCGTCGCCGGCAAGGGACCGAAGCTCGCCGGCACGAAGCGCGACGATGATTTTCTCGCGGAGCGGATCAGGAAGGGCAAACCGGGCGCGATGCCGGCCTTCGGCGGCGCCTTTTCGGAGAGCCAGATCATGGCGATCGTGGCCTATATCCGGGCGCTCGAGGAGTGATGCCGGCAATGCGATTGGTCGTTCTCGCGAGCCTGCTGGCCTTGTGCGGCGCCGCCGACGCCGCGGCGCGCCCGCTTGACGCGATCCGGCAGCGCGGTGCGCTCACGCTCTGTGCGCATCCCAACGCGCTGCCGTTTGCCAGCAGGCAGGGCGACGTTCCGGGATTCCAGGTCGAAATCGCCAGGGAGCTGGCGAAACGGCTCGAGGTCTCGCTGGAGCAGCACTGGGTGATCAACAGCTTCCAGTACCGCCGCGCCGATTGCGACGTCATCCTCGATGCGATCGCCGACCGCGCGGTGCTGGCCGAGGTGGGCTTACGCATGTCGCGGCCCTATCAGCGCAGCGGCGTCGTGCTGGCGGTGGGACCGAACTCTACCGCGGCGTCACTGGCGGAGTTGGGATCGGAGCAGCGGGTCGGCGTGCAGGTCGGCTCGATCGTGTCCATGATGCTCGGCAAGCGAGGGGTCAAGACGTCGCCATTCGCGTTCGAGGATGACATCATGGAGGCCCTCGCCAAAGGCGAGATCGATGCCGCGGCGGTCACGCCCGCCACCATCGGCTGGTTCAACCAGACCCATCCCGACGCACGCGTCCGTCGCATCCCGGCCTTCGAGGACGAGCCGGACCTGAACTGGAATGTCGCTGTCGGGATGCTCAGTCCGGACGAGAAGCTGCGACAAGGCATCGACGCTGCGCTGGAGGCCTTGCTGGCCGACGGCACGCTCGCGCGAATCTACGAGCGCTACGACGTCGAGCTGCAGCCGCCGAAATGAGTCCACGCGTGGAGAGATATCCCGCCAAACAAAAACCCCGGCATTGCTGCCGGGGTTTTGCATTTCGTGGACTGGACGCGAGGACTGCTTAGAAGTCCATGCCGCCCATGCCGCCGCCCGGAGGCATTGCGGGGCCGGCGCCGCCCTTCTTGGGCAGCTCGGCGACCATCGCCTCGGTGGTGATCAAGAGTGCCGCCACGGAGGCTGCGTTCTGGATCGCGGCGCGCACGACCTTGGTCGGGTCGATGATGCCCTTCTTGACCAGATCGGCATATTCGCCGGTCTGCGAGTCGAAGCCGTAAGCGTAGGTCTTGTTCTCGAGGATCTTGCCGACGATGACCGAACCGTCTTCACCAGCGTTGATCGCGATCTGGCGGGCCGGCGCCGACAGCGCCTTGCGCACGATCTCGACGCCGGTCTTCTGGTCGTCGTTCTTGGTGCGGATGCCCTTGAGCTGCTCGGAAGCACGGAGCAGGGCGACGCCGCCGCCCGGAACGATGCCTTCTTCCACAGCCGCGCGGGTCGCGTGCATCGCGTCATCAACGCGATCCTTGCGCTCCTTCACCTCGATCTCGGTCGCGCCGCCGACGCGGATCACCGCGACGCCGCCCGCGAGCTTGGCCAGACGCTCCTGCAGCTTCTCACGGTCGTAGTCCGAGGTGGTCTCCTCGATCTGCGCCTTGATCTGCGCCACGCGCGCCTCGATGTCGGCCTTCTTGCCGGCGCCGTTGACGATCGTGGTGTTCTCCTTGTCGATCATCACCTTCTTGGCGCGACCGAGCATCTGCAGCGTGACGTTCTCGAGCTTGATGCCGAGATCTTCCGAGATCGCCTGGCCGCCGGTCAGGATCGCGATATCCTGCAGCATGGCCTTGCGGCGATCGCCGAAGCCCGGAGCCTTGACGGCTGCGACCTTCAGGCCGCCACGGAGGCGGTTGACGACCAGGGTGGCGAGGGCTTCGCCTTCGACGTCTTCGGCGACGATGACCAGCGGCTTGCCGGTCTGCACCACGGCCTCGAGCAGCGGCAGCAGCTCGTTCAGCGAGGAGAGCTTCTTCTCGTTGATGAGGATGTAGGCGTCGTCCATCTCAACGCGCATCTTGTCGGCGTTGGTGACGAAGTAGGGCGAGATGTAGCCACGGTCGAACTGCATGCCCTCGACGACGTCGAGCTCGGTCTCCAGCGACTTGGCTTCCTCGACCGTGATCACGCCCTCATTGCCGACCTTCTTCATGGCGTCGGAGAGGAACTTGCCGATCTCGGCGTCGCCGTTGGCGGAGATGGTGCCGACCTGGGCGATCTCGTCGTTGGAGGTGACCTTCTTGGAGTTCTTCTGCAGGTCCGCAACCACAGCCTCGACCGCGAGGTCGATGCCGCGCTTCAGGTCCATCGGGTTCATGCCGGCGGCGACCGACTTGGCGCCTTCCTTCACGATCGCCTGGGCGAGCACGGTGGCGGTGGTGGTGCCGTCGCCGGCCGCGTCAGCGGACTTGGAGGCGACTTCGCGCACCATCTGCGCGCCCATGTTCTCGAACTTGTCGTCGAGCTCGATCTCCTTGGCGACGGTGACGCCGTCCTTGGTGATGCGGGGAGCGCCGAACGACTTGTCGAGCACGACGTTGCGGCCCTTCGGACCGAGGGTGACCTTCACCGCATTGGCGAGGATGTCGACGCCGCGCAGCATCTTGTCGCGCGCCTCGACGGAGAATTTGACTTCTTTAGCTGCCATGTGAGTTTTTTCCTTGAGGGATTTATCCTGGGGAGGGAGGGCCTTAGGCCGCCTTCTTCTTGGAAGCGGGGACGTCGAGTACGCCCATGATGTCGCCTTCCTTCATGATCAACAGCTCCTGGCCGTCGATCTTGACTTCGGTGCCGGACCACTTGCCGAACAGCACGCGATCGCCAACCTTGAGGTCGATCGGGATCAGCTTGCCGGCCTCGTCGCGGCCACCCGGGCCGACGGCGACGACTTCGCCCTGGGAGGGCTTTTCCTTGGCAGTGTCTGGAATGATGATGCCGCCAGCGGTCTTCTCTTCGGCGTCGATGCGCTTGACCACGACGCGGTCGTGAAGCGGACGGAAACTCATGCAGTCCTCCTAAGCTATTCTGGATGCTGTAGAATTCTGGAGCGTTAGCAGTCTGTCTTGGCGAGTGCCAAACCAGCCGCGATGGAGATAGGCCAGACTTTGTGTGGGAGCAAGGGTTTGTAGCAGAAAAATTGGCACTCGAAATCGCCGCCTGCCAGTATCGTTTATCATCATTAACCTGGGCAGCGAGCGGCGGCGAGACCTGCATTAGCAGATGCGCTAAGTTGCTGCTAATGCACGATTTTTCAACAGCCACCTAAACATTTAGGCTTGTGATGAGTTGGCCCTATGCGTCACAATTCCCTCATGTGAGCGCATCTCCGCGGGGGTGGCTCGGCTAGCAGGCCATCCCGTGAATGCGCTCCTTCGAAAAAATGGAGGTTGGCATATGGTCTCGCGGGTTGGTGGGGTTGCTTCCGACGATTTCCGGAAGCAGATGCTGGGTTATGGGCTGACGACGGCACAGATCCTCTACCGAATGCCGGACCATCCTTCACTGCTGCAGACCTACGTCTGGCAGAATTACGACCTCTTCCCGAAATTCCCTGCGCTGCAGGATTTCCTCACCTTCTGGCAGGAGCAGCTCGAGGGGCCGCTGCACTCGGTGACCGTTGCGCATTCCAAGCTGATCAAGCCGGCGGAGCTGCGTGCCGTCGACGGCGTCTTCCGCTTGCACTGAGACGCCAAGACCAATTGCTGCCGGGCGGAACGGTGGTAACGTTCCCTGGACGCGTCCGCGTCGCGGACGCCTGCAACAGGGAGGCAGGCCATGGCTAAGAAGGTGACATCAAGACCCGCGGCCAAGACGGCGGTCCGGAAGAAATGGACGGGCCACAAGACCGCCGCCAAATCCACCGCCCGCAAGGCGATCAAGTCCAAGGGCCGCGTATCCAAGGCGGCACATAAGGCGCAGCCGAAGCAACGCATTGCGGTGAGCCATCATCGCGAAGAAGACTTCAAGGCCGACGGGCTGCGCGCTTATGCGCAATATCGCGATCTCGGCTTTGCCGACGCCACGCACGGGCTTGCGCAGGCGCATGTGATCCGGCTGGTCGGGCCGTGCAATCCGGAAGAGGTGTCAAAGCTGCATTATCACGACGTCCAGTTCCAGATGGTCTATGTGCTCAAGGGCTGGGTGAAAACCTACATGGAAGGGCAGGGCGAGACGTTGATGCAGCAAGGCAGCGCCTGGACCCAGCCGCCGAAGATCAGGCACATGATCCTCGATTATTCTGAAGACGTCGAACTGCTCGAGATCATCCTGCCGGCTGAGTTCAAGACGGTGGAGTTGACGACGTAATACTCGCTGTCATTCCGGGGCGCGCGTAGCGCGAACCCGGAATCCATTCCTCCGCTTGTGCCCGCGGCCCGATGGATTCCGGGTTCGATGCTTCGCATCGCCCCGGAATGACGGAGCGGCTACGTCAACAGCCCCACGACCGCGCCCATCAGGCAGGTTGTCAGCGTGCCCGACACGATCGACTTCAGCCCGAGCGAATTGATCTCCTCGCGCCGCGTCGGCGCCATCGTGTTGAGGCCGCCGATCATGATGCCGAGGCTGGCGAAATTGGCGAAGCCGCACATCGCATAGAGCATGATCAGGCGCGAGCGCGCATCCAGCGCGTCGGTGGGAAGCTTCGACAGATCGACATAGGCGATCAATTCGTTCAGCACGGTCTTGGTCCCCATCAGGCTGCCCGCAGTGATGGCTTGCGACCACGGCAGGCCCATCAGCCAGCACACCGGGGCCATGATATAGCCGAGCAGACGCTGCAGAGAAATCTTGGCGCCGCCGATGTCCGGCAGGATCCCGAGCATCGCGTTGACGAGATAGACCAGCGCCACCAGCACGAGCAGCATCGCGACGATGTTGAGCAACAGTTCAAGCCCGGCCGCGGTGCCCTTGACGATGGCATCCATCGTCGAGGACGCGTGCATCTCGGGATCGCTGCGATCGTCGAGCGCGCCGCCGGTGCGCCCGCCTGATGTCTCCGGCACCATGATCAGGCTCACCAGGATCGCCGCCGGCGCCCCTAGCACCGAGGCAATGACGAAATGCGCCGCCGCATCGGGGATCAGCGGCGCCAGTAGGGTGGCGTAGAGCACCAGCACGGTGCCGGCGATCCCGGCCATGCCGCCCGTCATCACCAGGAACAGTTCGGCGCGGGTGAGCTGCGCTAGATAGGGCCGGATGAACAGCGGCGCTTCCACCATGCCGAGGAAGATGTTGGCGGCGGTGGAGAGCCCGACCGCGCCGCCGACGCCGAGCGTCCGTTCGAGCAGCCAGGCCATGCCGCGCACGATCGGCGGCAGCACGCGCCAATAGAACAGCAGCGTGGTCAGCACGCTCATGACCAGCACGATCGGCAGCGCCTGGAAGGCGAGGATGAAATCAGCGCCCGGCGCCTTGAGGTCGAACGGCAGCGGCGCGCCGCCGACATAGCCGAACACGAAGGAGGTGCCGGCACGCGAGGCGGCGGCGATGACGCCGACGGCCTCGTTGATGGCGCCGAAAGCCGATGCCACCAGCGGCACCTTGATCAGCACCAGCGCAGTGACCAGCGTCACGATGAGGCCGACGATCGCCTGCCGGATCGACACCGCGCCGCGCTTCTCGCTGAAAGCCCAGGCGATCAAAAGCAGCGCCACCACGCCGAACGCCGATTGCAGTTGTAACATTCACAGATCTCCCGAACGATTATGGCAGCACGATCTGCAAGTGCAATGCCGCTCCGTTCAGGTGCGGTGAACTTCGTCTTGTGGATGTGGTTTCTGTGGACGCTGCTTCCGCCACCTCATTGCGAGGAGCAAAGCGACGAAGCAATCCACTGTATCCGCAGGCGGAGAGATGGATTGCTTCGCTTCGCTCGCAACGACGGTGAGTGGGGTGTCTAACCCCGTCCCACAAACGGCATCTTGCTGGCCATCACCGTCATGAACAGCACGTTGGCGTCGAGCGGCAGGTTCGCCATATAGGCCACCGCATCGCCGACGGCCTTCGCGTCCATCCGCGGCTCCGGCATCTTGCGGCCGTCGGGCTGCAGCACGCCGTCGACCATCCGGTCGGTCATTGGTGTCGCGGCATTGCCGATGTCGATCTGGCCGACCGCGATGTCGTACATGCGGCCGTCGAGGTTGGACGCCTTGGTCAGGCCGGTGATCGCATGCTTGGTCGCGGTGTAGGCGGCGGAGAACGGCCGCGGCGCGTGCGCCGAGATCGAGCCGTTGTTGATGATGCGCCCGCCGCGCGGGGTCTGGTCCTTCATGATGCGGAAGGCGTGCTGGGTGCACAGGAACGGGCCGGAGAGGTTGGTGTTCACCACCGCCTGCCACTGCGCCAGCGGCAAATCCTCGAAATTCACCGGCGGCGCGCCCATGCCGGCATTGTTGAAGAGCAGGTCGAGCCGGCCATAGCTGTCTGTCACCTTGGCGAACAGGGCCGCGATCGAGTCGGGATCGGTCATGTCGGCCTGCACACACAGGCTCTTACTGGCATCGCCGCCGAGCTTCTGCGTCTCCTGCAGCATGTCCAGCCGCCGGCCGACGAGCACCACGGTGAAGCCGGCATTGATCAGCGCCAGCGATGCGGCGCGTCCGACGCCGGTGCCGGCGCCTGTGACCACGGCTATTCTCTTTCCTGCTTCGGCCATCGTTTCCTTCCTTATTGTTTCTTGGATTCGGTTTCGGTCTTGTACGGCGGTCTCGGGATGTTCTGATGCGCCGCGCGGAGCGCCGCCGACCAGCGCGAGCGGAGATCGTGGAAATAGGGTTCGCCCGCCTCGATCCGATGATTGAGGTCGGCCTCGCAGGCATCGTTGCGTACCACAAGCACGTCGATCGGCAGGCCGACGCCGAGGTTGGAGCGCATCGTCGAATCCATCGAGATCAATCCGGTCTTCAGCGCCTCATAGAGCTCGACGTCGTAATGCATGGCGCGGTCGAGCACCGGCTTGCCGTATTTGTGCTCGCCGATCTGCAAATACGGCGTATCGGTGGTGCATTCGATGAAGTTGCCGGCGGTGTAGATCATGAACAGCCGCATCCGCGAGCCCTTGATCTGGCCGCCGAACAGGAACGAGACGTCGAAAGAGACGTCTTCCGACCTCAGCGCCTCGCCTTCGGTTGCGTGCACTGCGCGGATGGCGCGGCCGATGCGCTGCGCGGCCTGGAACATGGTCGGCGCGTTCAGGAGCGTCTCGACCTCGCCGGTTTCAGGATCTTCCATACCCTCCGTCAGCGTCGACAGCACCGACTGGCTGATGGCGAGATTGCCGGCGCTCGCGACCGCCATGATCCGCTCGCCGGGCTGGGCGAAGATGTGCAATTTGCGAAAGGTCGAGACATTGTCGAGACCGGCATTGGTGCGGGTGTCGGCGATCATGACGAGGCCGTCGCGCACCAGGATTCCGCAGCAATAGGTCATTTCCGTCCCCGAAAGTCCGAACGTCTCGGCGCCAAACTAGTAGCCAATTTCGGGATGTGATCCAACCCCAATTCCCCAGGGAACGGCATTGCCTCCGCGATGGAGGCTGCGCTCCTCTCCCGCTTGCGGGAGAGGGCCGGGGTGAGGGTGTCTCCACGATGGGACTTTCCGTGGGGAGAGAACCCTCACCCGCCGCGCTTCGCGCGTCGACCTCTCCCGCAAGCGGGAGAGGTGAAGCAACCGGCCGCTAGCCTTCCAGAAAATCGAGCAGCGCCGCGTTGAACAGCACGGGGTCCTGCAGGAACGCGAAGTGGCTGACATTGGGAAGGATGAGCAGGCCGGCGCCCGGAATGGTCGCGGCCATGTATTCGGTGTGCTCGCGCTTGATGCCCTCGTCGTATTGGCCGTCCGCGATCAGCACGGGAGCGCGGATCGCGCGCAACTGATCGTCGGTCCAGTTCGGCTGGGTCTCCCACATCTTCTCGATCTGGTGCAGGAACTGGTCGAATTCCCCAGGCGTCGGCGAGAGGCGCTCATACTCGGTCTTTGCGCGCGCGATGAACTGCGCAAAGGTCGGGTCCTTGTCGACGTCAGGCTTCAGGCCTGACGTCTGGGTGTTGGCGCCGAACGCAAACACCCGACTGACCCGATCGGGATGGCGCATCGCCATGTCCAATCCGATGATGGCGCCGTCGCTCCAGCCGACGATCGCGGCGCGCGGAATCTGCAGATGATCGAGCAGCGCGACGATATCATCCGTCATCAGGTCATATCCGAACGGCTGCGCGTTGCGCGTGCTGCGGCCATGGCCGCGGCTGTCGACGAGGATGACGCGATGCCGGCGCGCGACCTCCGGCACCTGCAGACTGAAATAATCGGAGTTGGAAAGCCCGCCATGGAGAAAGACCACGGGGCTTCCTTCGCCGAGTTCGACGTAATAGAGGCTGATGCCGTTCACCTGCGCTCGCGCGCTGCGCCCCGCAACCGGCGGCGGAGTCGCAGGCAGGCTTTTCCACCGCTCGGCAGCGGCGGCGCGGTTAAGCGCCGCCAGGCTGGCGAAAGCGGCGACGATGAAGTGACGTCGATTCAGATTCATGATCGATGCGCGCTCCTGATGCCCTGCAGCCAGATGGTGATGACAGATATGTGTTTGGCGTAGCCTATCACCATCATGTCTGTCCGGCATCCTGCGCCGAGCGTGCCAGGAGCAGTTTGCCGACCGCGACATACTGTCGTTGCTGCACAGCGGCGTGCTGGGCGGCGACGTGCATATCGCGCAAGCGCCGCTGCAGCGGCGAGGTCTCATAGACTGCGCTGCTCCCGGCAAGCGCGAAACACGCGTCGACGATCCGGACGCAGGTGGCGGCGATCCAGGTCGCGGCCTGCGTGCTCTCGACGACGAGGCTTTCGTCGTTCAGCGTTCCAGCCAAGGCGTGGTGCCAAAGGCTTGCGATCTGCGTCTCGCAAACGGCCCGCGCTGCATTGACGTCAGCGGAAATGCGGCCAAGTTCGAGCTGGAATATCTCGGAGTCGCGCATCGGCGTGGTTGCCCGGAACTGCTGCCGTCCCGTATGGGCCAGCGCCACCAATTCGTCGACGGCGCCTTCGGCAATGCCGACGGAGTTCGCACCGTGAAACATCGGCACCAATTGCGGCACCGCCGGATAGAGCGGGCCCGGTACGCAGGGCGTGCCGTTTGCGACATCGAAGAAGTTGGCCTCGGGAACCAGTGCATCGCGCAGTACAATGTGATGGCTGCCGGTTCCCCTGAGACCGGCCGCATGCCAGGTATCTTCGATTTCCCAGTTTTGCGCCGGCAATGCAAAGCCGCGAACCACCGGCTGCCCTTGCGGACCGGGGAGCGGTTTGCCGTCGTCGTCGGTGATGATGCAGAACCCCGCCATCCAATCGGCATGCTTGCAGCCGCTCGCGAATGGCCATCGGCCGCTCACCCGGAAGCCGCCCGCCGTCGGCTCCGCTTTTCCGCCCGGCTGCGCGGATCCGCAGATGGGTACGTCAGGTCCATTCCGATAGATGCGCTCGTAGGTTTCACGTACTGCCCAGGTCGCGAAAAGGCTGCCCCCGGTAGCCACCATCGCGGTCCATCCGATCGAACCGTCAAGCCGGGCCAGAGCCCTGATGACCTCCAACCCTTCCGGCAAGGCAAGTTCCAATCCGCCATAGCTTCTCGGCACGAACATCCTGAAGATACCGATCGATTTCAGCCGATCGATCAGGTCGGGCGGGACGCAGCGTGCGGCTTCGATCTCGGCGGCGCGAGCGGTGATCTCGGGAGCCAATTTCCGGATGCCGGCGAGCACCGTTTTGTTGCTGTCCGGCGCCGTCAGGGTGCGAAGGTCACGAAATTGGTCTTGATGGAGCATCTGTCTCGATCTCTCTTGCGGCAAAGGTGTCGCACGAGAGAATGGAGATGCGGCGCTACGGCATGGTTTCAGCGAGATCGCTCTCGATTACGGTTGTAACGTGATGCCGCCGTTTCACGAGGGAAGCCCGGATGTCGCCGCGACAGCCGGCCGGGGCGAGACCGCCGAGACGGCGCGGGCGGGCTTGCGTTTGCTGAGCCAGAGATAGATGCCGCTCGCGAGCACGACGATGGTTGCGAGATCGAGCAGCGCCCAGATGATCTTGAGCGGCAGGCCGCCGTAATCGCCGAAATGCAGCGGGCGCGACACCTGCAGCGTCCGCAGGTACCACGGCAATCCCTTTGCGGTGACGAGTTGCGCGGTCTCGGCATCGATGAGCACCGGCGTGAACAGGCGCGAGGTGATCGGCGTCGTCCCCTTGGTCCAGACGATGAAGTGGCGCGGCGTGCCGAATCGCGCTTCGGTTGGCAGCACGAGGCTGACGGGCGTGTGGTCGCCGAGCGCCTGGCGCGCCGTGACAACGACGTCATCGATGGAGGCGAATTTGAGCAGCGGCGGCTTGCCGAGATGCGGCGCGATCAATTCCGGCATCACCTGGGCGCGCCAGGCGTTGAACAGCGGCAGCGATATGGTGTTGATGACGCCGGTGAGGCCAACGGCGAACGCCCACACCAGCGTCACCGCGCCGATCAGATTGTGCAGGTCGAGCCATTTGATCCGCCGCGCGCGGGCGCGTCGCACCGCGCCGAAATCGAGCCGGCGCATGAATGGCGCGTAGAGCATGAGGCCGGAGACGACGGCGGTCACGAACAACAAGCCCATGACGCCGAGGAACAACTCGCCCGGCAATCCCATCAGCATATCGCGGTGGAAGATGCGGATGGTCCGCATCAGGCCGCCTTGCTGCGCGTCTTCTCCGAGAATCTCGGCGGTCCGCGAATCGAAGGACAGCTTCAAGAAGCGCTGTCCAGGTGGCGGCACCGGCGTCTCCGACATGAAGACGTTGACGACGTTGGCGTGGTCGTCATCCCAGTTCAGGATTTGGACGTAGCGTTCCGGATGGCGCGCCTTTGCCGCGTCAATCAACCTGATCAGCGAGGCCTCCGGGGTGTTGGGTGGAAGCTCTCGCGCGACCATTTCCGGCTCGAAAAGATCGTCGATCTCGTCGTGAAAGATCAGCGGCAGCCCGGTGATGCACAGCATCAGCATAAACAGCGTGCAGATGAGGCTGGTCCATTTATGGACCAGCGACCACCATTTCACGGACTGCGCGGTCATCCCGTCACCATCGGTAGGTCATTGTTGCCAACACCGTGCGGCCGACCGCCCAGCGACAGCCGCCGGCCGTGCAGGCCGAGACGTAGCTGTTGTCGAACACGTTATTGATGTTCACCGCCGCGCTCAATCCCTTCCACTCCTTGAACCGCATCCCGAAATCATAGGACAGGGCCGCGTCAAAGGTCGTGCTGGCGGGAATGATGTTGGCCAGCGCGGGGCTGTTTGCGACGATAGTCGGCACCGTGAGATTGTTGGCGTTGGTCGTGTACATCTCGCTCATGTAGCGGACACCGCCGCCGAAGCCGAAGCCGACCGCCGGACCATCCTGCACGACGTAGTTGGCCCAGAGCGAGGCCGTGTGCATCGGCGTGTTGGCGAGCACCTTGCCGTAATTGACGTCCAGTGGCGCGGTGATCCGGTTGTCGAGGTAGGAGTATTGCCCGCGCAGGCTCAGGCCGGGCAGGGGACTTCCGACCACCGATCCCTCGAAGCCGCGCGAGGTCACCTCGCCGACCTGGGCGGTCGAGTTGGGCGGGATGCCGGGACCGGCAATGGCGCTCACCACGTTCTGCTGCTTCAGGTCGTAGACCGCGGCGGTGAATATCAGGTTGTAGCCCACCGGCTGATACTTGACGCCGGCCTCGATCTGCTCGCCGATGGTCGGCTTGTAGGGCTGACCGTTGAGCAGCGAGCCCACGGTGGTTGGCTGGAACGAGGTCGAATAGCTGACGTAAGGAGCAATCCCGACGTCAAAATTGTAGATCGCGCCGATACGGCCGCTCGACTTCTCATCATTGTTGAGGACGCGCGTGCCGAGATTGAGCGTATTGCCTTCGGCCCAGTCGTAGCGGATGCCGCCGAGCACGGTCAGCTTCCCGAGCTTCGCCTCATCCTGCACATAGACCCCGCGCTGCTCCAGGTGCTGATCCAGGTTCTGGAACACCGTGGTCGGGACCGCGATGTTCTGGGTGTAGTTCGGCGCCAGGATGTTGAGCGTGTTGGTGGGCGCGAAGCGCGCCAGGTTGTTGAAGTCGAAGCGCTGATAGTCGAAGCCGCCGAGCACGGTGTGCTGCAGCGGGCCCATGTTGAACTTGGCCTGAAGCTGGTTGTCGGCCGCGAAGGTGTTGAGGTTTTCGTTGGTCGAGAAATAGCTTCGCGTGATGGTGCGGCCGTCGGCCAGGCGAAGGGTGGGGCCGGCGCCCGTTGTCGTGAACGCACCGGGCTGCACCTCGATATAATTGAGCTCGTTGTGCAGATAGCGCACGTTCTGGCGCACCGTGAAGATGTCGTCGAAACGGTGCTCGAATTCGTAGCCGACGGTCGCCTGCTTGTATTTCAGGCTCTCATAGTTGAAGTCGCCGGCGAAGAAATTCCGGGGAATCTGCCCGTAGGTGCCCGGCACCAGCGTGCCCTGGATCGGCAGCAGCGCAAAGGCGCCGCCCTTCGGGTCCTGCCGATAGCTCGTGAGGAAGGTGATGGTGGTGTCAATGTCCGGCCGCCAGGTCCAGGCCGGCGCGATCGCGTATTTCTCCTCGCCGATATTGTCGACCTGGGTGTTGGCGCTAAGCCCGATGCCGGTGACGCGGTAGAGCAGGGTCTTGTCCTTGTCCACGGAGCCACCGACGTCGAACGCGCCCTGGATGCGGTCGAACGTGCCCGTCTGCAACTGGATCTCGCCGAACGGATTATCGGTCGGGCGCTTGCTGACGAGATTAAGAATGCCGCCGGGCGAAGCTGCGCCGTAAAGGATCGACGCCGGGCCGGTGATGAGCTCGGCGCGCTCGAGCAGATACGGGTCGACGCGCGGCGTACCGAACGGCCCGCCCTGCAGACGCAAACCGTCCAGATATTGCTCGACGTCGAAGCCGCGCGCCTTGATCGGCTGGGCGCGGAAGTCGGTATCGTTGCTGAAATAGACGCCGGGCGCATAGCGCAGGAGATCGCGGATGGTCTGCGCCTGGCGCACATCCATCTCGCTGCGGGTGATGACGGCGACCGAGCCCGGCGTCGACAGGATCGGCGCGTCGGTCTTGGTGGCGCCGGAGGCGCGGCTTGCGACGAAGCCGTTGGTGCCGGCGTTGACGCGCTGGGCCGTCGAAACCAGCGCGGGCGTCGCCTGCTGCTGTTGTGCCCCCGCGTGGTCGGCTCGTTGATTCGGCCGCTGGTTAGGATCGCGCCGCGACGCGGTGTTGCGCCGGACTTGGGTTGGACGCTGCGCGCGCTGCGCAGGCGCGTCGATGTTGACGGGCGGTAGCGCCGATGCGCCCGATTGCCCCGCGCTCTGCGCGCCCGCCGGCGAGCCGGCGATCAGCAAGCCGCCTAACGCCAGTATGCTTGCGGTACACTTGAAAGTCGTGAGTTGTGAAAAAGAGATAGTACGGCGCGCAACGCCGTGCGTATTGCAATACATATGTCAGTGCCCCATCCGGCGAACGCCGTGGGCGGAGTTGATGTTCTGACCTCACGCGACGATCGCAGCCGTACGCGTGTTATGTGTCAACGCAGCGCGCGTCGAGTTGTCGCGTTTTTGAATCGCTCGAAATTTGCGGCAGAACAATTTTTTCGAAGACTTCTAATATGTCGGCTAACTGATCGACGACGCTGTTGAATCCTTCGAATGCAGGCTCGCGCGCTAGAAGACGAGCCGTGATGCAACCGCGCTCAATTGGCGCTCGCTGTTGCGCATGGAACACGGCGGCGCCGTGCGCGCAGGTATTACGATGCTTGCGTCCACGATTCTTGTCGGGAATGACCAGCAAGAATTGCGGGAATTCTTGGTCGCGCGAGAGCAGTTCGGTGATGCGCGAATCGATCAGGTCCCGCTTGCGTGTCTCACTGCGACTGCGATTGCCACTGGCTGGGACGGCCGGCCTGCTCGACCTTGACTGCGACGGTGAGCGTCTCGGTGCCGCCGCCATAACGGGTGCCGCGCACCGGGGCGGCGCCGAGATAGTCGAGGCCGACGGCGACGCGGGCGTGGGCATCAGTGGTGCAGATGCCGTTAGCGGCATCGAAACCGATCCAGCCGAGATCGGGCACATAGGCTTCCGCCCAGGCATGGCCGGCGGCCTGGTTGACCGTGCCGTCGGAACGGAAGAAGTGGCCGGAGACGAAGCGGGCCGGCACGCCGCCGGAGCGCGCGCAGGTGATGAAGATGTGCGCGTAGTCCTGGCACACGCCGCGTTTCAGCGCGAACGCCTCCGCCGCCGTGGTGCCGCTGTTGGTTGGGTCCTCGTCGAACGCCATGCCTTCATAGATCTGCACCATCAGCGCGTGCAGGAAACCGAGCACGTCGCCATCGGCCTCCGAGCGCGACTCGCGGGTGAGGGCCGCCATCGCCGGATTGACCTCGGTCAGCGCGGTCGAGCGCAGGAACAGGCTCGGCGGAAAGCGCTCGTCGGTGCCGCGCAGCACGCCGCCGGTGTCGTGGGTCTCGATCTGCCCCTCGCAATGGATGGTGAGGTCGGCGAGCGGGCCGTGGGTCAGCACATGCGTGACATTGCCGAACGCGTCCTCATGCGCGTCGAGCCTGGAGTCGGTCGAGACGTCGATCTGCCAGTCCGCCACATACTGCCCGTCATGGCTCGTCGGCGTCATCCGGAGGATCTGGATCACGCCGGAAGCCTGGGGCTCGTAGCGATAGGTCGTGGTATGGGCAATTCGCAGGCGCATGGCGTACCAACATCAGGTTGGGATCGTCATGCCCGGGCTTGTCCCGGGCATCCACGCCCTCGTCATTTGGCCGGCATAGTAAGACGTGGATGGCCGGGACAAGCCCGGCCATGACGGGCGTGTGGTTGCGGGCATCTTAGCCCATCAAATCAGATATTGCTTGGTGATGATCTCACCCAGGCGTGAATTGTCTGCGATGAACTCCTGGATGAATTCATGCACGCCGTGCTGGAAGATATCGTCCATATGGCTGTGCTCAAGCCGGTTGCGGATGCCGCGGGCGTGGCGCTGGGCGGCGCCCTGGCGGCCATAGGCGACGCCGATCTGGTCGAGGTTGCGCACCAGATTGCCGTAGCAGCTTGCGAGCGACCGCGGCAGCGTGTCGTTGAGGATCAGGAGGTCCGCGATCAGCCAGGGCTTGAGCGTCTCGCGGTAGACCCAGTGATAGGCCGTCAGCGCCGACACCGAGCGCAGGATCGAGGTCCACTGGTAATAGTCGAGCGGGCCGCCGATATGCTCCTCCTCGGGCAGCAGCACGTGGTATTTGACGTCGAGGATGCGCGCGGTGTTATCGGCGCGCTCCAGATGCACGCCCAGTCGCGAGAACCAGTAGGCGTCGTTGCGCAGCATGGTCCGATAGGCGGAGCCGTCGAAACGCAGCGACGTCTCCTGCACGAAGCGCAGGAACTTGGCCAGGTCCTCGCGGCTCCCGGTGCCCTTCGACCACACCGCCTGCAATTCGATCCAGGCCGAATTGATGGTGTCCCACATCTCGCTGGTCAGCGCTGTCCGCACCGAGCGCGCATTGAGCCGGGCCGCCTCGATGCAGTTCCTGATCGAGGAGGGATTGTCCGGTGCGAACGACAGATATTCGACGACGTTGGCCTCGTTGGCTTCCTGATAATGGCCGTAAAAGCTCTCGCCGACGCCGGCTGTCAGCAGCGCCGAGTCCCATTCATTGGTCTTGCCGATATAGGCAGCCGGCAGCGCCGTGACGCGCAAGGTGGCGTCGATGGTGCGGGCGAGATATTCCGCGCGCTCGACGTAGCGGGCGAGCCAGTACAGGTTTTCGGCGGTGCGCGATAGCATGCGAACAATAACCTTCAGTCGGCCAGTATCCAGGTGTCCTTGGTGCCGCCGCCCTGGCTGGAATTGACCACAAGCGAGCCTTCCTTCAGCGCCACCCGCGTCAGTCCGCCCGGCACGATGGTGACGTGCTCGCTGCCGGTCAGCACAAACGGGCGCAGATCGACGTGGCGCGGCGCCAGCCCCTTGTCGGTGCAGGTCGGGCAGGTCGACAGTGCCAATGTCGGCTGCGCGATGAAGCCTTCGGGCTCGCGCTTGAGCTTGTCGCGGAACGCCTCGATCGTTGCCTTGGTCGCAGCCGGTCCGATCAGCATGCCGTAGCCGCCGGAGCCGTGCACTTCCTTCACCACGAGATCGTCGAGATGGTCGAGCACATAGGCGAGATCCTGCGGCTCGCGGCAGCGCCAGGTCTGCACGTTCTTCAGGATCGGCTCTTCGGAGAGATAGAATCTCACGATGTCGGGCATGTAGGAATAGATCGCCTTGTCGTCGGCGATCCCGGTCCCGACTGCGTTGGCGAGCGTGATATTGCCGGCGGCATAGGCCGACATCAGCCCGGGCACGCCGAGCGCGGAGTCCGGGCGGAAGGTCAGGGGATCAAGGAAATCGTCGTCGACGCGGCGGTAGATCACGTCGACGCGTTTCAGACCCTCGGTCGTGCGCATGAAGACTTCATCGTTCTTGACGATGAGGTCGCGCCCTTCGACCAGCTCGATGCCGAGCTTGTCGGCCAGGAAGGAATGTTCGTAATAGGCGGAATTGTAGATGCCGGGCGTCATCAGCGCGACCGTCGGCTCGGCCGCGGCACCGCGCGGCGCGACGGAGCGCAACGCGGCCAGCAGCTCGTCCGGATAGCGCTCCACCGGCGCGACGCGGTGGCGGGCGAACAGGTCCGGAAACAGCCGCATCATGATCTCGCGGTTTTCCAGCATGTAGGATACGCCCGAGGGCGTGCGCGCGTTGTCCTCCAATACGATGAAGTTTTCCGGATCGGTCCGGATGATATCGATGCCGGCGATATGCACATAGACGTCGTGCGGCACGTCCTGGCCGTTCATCTCCGGGCGGAAGACGGGGTTCTGGAAGATCATGTCTTCCGGGATGATGTTGGCGCGCAGGATGTCGCGGCCGTGATAGATGTCGCGCAGGAACATGTTGAGCGCGAGCACGCGCTGCTTCAGCCCTTTTTCCAGCAGCGCCCATTCCCTGGCCGACAGGATGCGGGGGATCACGTCGAAGGGGATCAGCCGCTCCTGGGCTGCGGCGTCGCCATAGACCGCAAAGGTGATGCCGATGCGGCGGAACAGGAGCTCCGCCTCCTGGCGGCGATATTCCAGCGCATCCGGGGGCGTCTCCGTCAGCCAGCGGGAGAGCTCCTGGTAGGCTTGGCGGATTTCGGTGCCGCCCTGGCCGTTCATCTCATCGAATGCAACTGCCATAAATCCTGAACGTCCTCCGAAACCATACGCCACAGTGCATGACTTGCCGGGATGGTAGCAAGGGGCGGGCCAGCAGGATATGCATTGGCTGGCGACATTTGGTATGGGTGTCTCAAGGGGCTGCTCGAAAAACCGGCTGCCACCTGCTTATTTCGGCAGCAACAACCTGCGACTTCAAGGCGCTGCTTCGGCAGGGCCCGGGGGGCGGAAAAGGGTGAGGAAGAGACCATGAGCGAGATCGTCACGGCGGGCCTTCTGGTGATCGGCGACGAGATCCTGTCCGGCCGGACCAAGGACAAGAATATCGGCTTCATTGCCGAATACCTGACCAATATCGGCATCGACCTGAAGGAAGTGCGCGTCGTCGCCGACGACGAGGATGACATTGTCGCAGCCCTGAATGCGCTGCGCCATCGCTATAGCTATGTCTTCACCACCGGCGGCATCGGCCCGACCCACGACGACATCACCGCCGATGCCGTGGCAAAGGCGTTCGGAGTCGGCATCGATCACCATCCGGAGGTGGTGGCGCGCTTCCGCGAGCGCTGGAGCGACCAGGACCTGAACGAGGCGCGGCTACGCATGGCACGCATTCCTGACGGTGCCGAACTGATCCAGAGCGCGACCATCCTTGCGCCGGGCTTCAAGCTTGGCAATGTCGTCGTGATGGCGGGCATACCCACCATCATGCAGGCGATGATGGACATCGTCGCGCCGCGCCTGAAGTCGGGCGTGCGGATGCTTTCTGATTCGGTCCGCGCCAATGCGCGGGAAGGCGACATCGGCGGACCCTTAAAGGAGATCGCGATCGCCCATCCCGACACCATCATCGGCAGCTATCCGTTCATGGACGAAGAGCAGCGTCCCAACACCAATCTGGTCGTCCGCTCCCGCGATCCGGACAAGCTCGCCGCCGCAATGGGGGCGGTGAAGGAGATGCTGGCGAACCTGCAGGTGACGCGTTAAAGCGGCGAGAAGGACTTCTCGGAGAGAAAGATGGCGGATACGAACCTCAGCGTACAGGAACGGGCAGGCAAGGCCTTCCCGGTGTCCTGGGACCAGTTCCACCGGGACTGCCGGGCGCTGACCTGGCGGCTCAATGAGGTCGGGCCATTCCAGGCGGTGATCGCGATCACCCGCGGCGGCCTGGTGCCGGCGGCAATCGTGGCGCGCGAGCTCGGCGTGCGCGTGATCGACACCGTCTGCATCGCGAGCTACGACCACAACAAACAGGGCGACCTTCAGGTCCTGAAAGGCATTTCCGAAGCAACCGCCAAGCTTGGCAATGGCACCGGCAAGGGGCTGTTGATCGTCGACGACCTCGTGGACACCGGCAAGACCGGCAAGATGGTGCGCGAGATGATGCCCGATGCCCATTTCGCCACGGTGTATGCCAAGCCGAAGGGCCGGCCGCTGGTGGACACCTTCATCACCGAGGTGTCGCAGGACACCTGGATCTTCTTCCCCTGGGACACCGCGCTCTCGTTCCAACCTCCGATCCGCGACGGCGCGGCGTAGCCCTTACCTCTCCCCGCAGGCGGCAGGGCTATCGCATATGGCCGAGCAAGGTGAGGAGGAAGCTGTCGTCCCAGCCGGCGCGCTTGATTTTTCGACGTATGGAGGTGGGACCAGGACAAGACCGAAGGATGTTGAGCGCGAGCCTGCGC
>NZ_JBUYEN020000047.1:0-53782 GCF_055229415.2 Bradyrhizobium sp. Leo114
GATTCCGGCATAGTGCTCCATGGTCGACTCTCCTCGATGCTTGGAGCGAGGTCCATCCTCGACTCCGTCACACCATCAATGTGAGGGACGACCGCCCGCCCTCCAAGCAAGCCGCGCGCAGCGCGCCACCCATAGCGCCGTAGCAAGCGCGGCTTGCTTGGAGGGCAGACCGCGGCCCGTTACCCCATCTACAATTCGTCGGCCTTTTCCTATTCGCCCGCCGATAAATCATCGCTTGTAACGAGGTGATGGCGCGGCGCGCCGCAATCCAATAGATTGCATGAGAATAGGGCAGGAGGGAGCGGCATGTTTGCGCTGAAGCGGGTGTCATTGTGCCGAACCATGACGCCGCTTGCCGTGATGCTCGCCTGCTTGCTCGCGCCGTTGCCGGCCGCGGCGTTCGGGCCGCCACCGAATGCGCCGCTGTCGATGGAAAAGCTCTCGCGTCTCGATGACTTCCTCACCGAGCAAAGCGCGACCGGAAAGATTCCCGGCGCGGCGCTGCTGATCCAGCGGCATGGCAAGCCGATCTATTTCAAATGCTTCGGCAAGCGCGACGTCGAAGCGAACATCGATATGACTGCGGATACGATCTTTCCACTGCATTCGGTGACGAAGACGGTCACCAGCGTGGCGGCGATGATCCTGATCGACCGCGGCAAGATCGCGCTCGACGATCCCGTCAGCAAATACATCCCTTCCTTTGCCAACATGAAGGTCGGCGTCGAGCGCAAGGACGAGTCGGGTCGCCCGGTGCTCGATCTGGTGCCGCTGATCCGTCCGGTCACGATCGAGGATCTGTTGCTGCACACGTCGGGCATCACCTACGGCTTCTATGGCGCGGGGCTGGTGAAGGCGGCCTATGACGGCATCTATCTCGGCGACTTCGACAATGCCGAATTCGCGGAGCGGATCGCGAAGCTGCCGCTTGCCGAGCAGCCGCGCACATTATGGGACTACGGCCATTCGATCGATGTGCTCGGCCGCGTCATCGAGGTCGCATCGGGACAATCGCTCTATGAGTTCGAGAAGACGGCGCTGTTCGAGCCGCTCGGCATGACCACGACCAAATATTTCCTGACCGACCCGGCGGAGCGCGCCCGCTATGCGCGGCGGCTGCGCAGTGACGAGCGCATCGAGCGCAATCCGCTCGACGTCACGCGCTGGGAGTCCGGTGGCGGCGGCCTGGTATCGACGGTCGCCGACATGGCGCGTTACGGCGAGATGCTGCTCAATGGCGGCACGCTGGATGGCAAGACCATTCTCGGCCCGAAAACCTTCAAGGCGATGATGACTGACCATATCGGGCCGGGATCGGGCGTCGCCCGCAACTATTTCTACTATCCGGGCGACGGCTTCGGCTTCGGCTACGGGTTCGGGATCCGCACCGATGCCGGCAATGCCGTGCCGCCTCCGCCGGGCTCGCCCGGCGAGATCAAGTGGGACGGCGCTTCGGGGGCGTATATCGTCGTTGACCCGGCCCAGGACATGTTCTTCGTGCTGCTCTTGAACGCGCCCTCCGGGCGATGGCACGTCGAGGTCAACGTCAAGAAGATCGTTTACGATGCGTTCGAAAAGTGATCGAACAGAAGCCTGATCCGAAACGGCCCCCGATGCTGCGCAAGACCGACGGAACCGATCAAGGCGCAATCGCGACGACCCGCATCGTTGCGCTCGACCGCGCGCGCACCTTCATCATCCTATTGGTGCTGGTCCATCATTCGGTGGTGAACTACACTCATTTCGGCAGCGGCGACAAAGCGCGCTGGCTCGGCTTCGACCTTGTCGTGTTGTTCAACGACAGCTTCTTCATGGCCTGCATGTTCATGATCTCGGGCCTGTTCGTGCACGACAGCCTGACGCGCCGGGGAGGGGCGAATTTCATTGCCAGCCGCGCCTGGCGGCTCGGCATTCCCTATCTGGTGTCGATCTTCGTGCTGATGCCGGTGGCCTACTATCCGACCTTCCTGCGCTATCATCTGCCTGGCACGACCGATTTCAACTTCTTCCATTTCTGGTGGCACACGCTCACCATCGGGCCATGGCCGTCGGGACCGGCGTGGTTCCTGTGGGTGCTGCTCGCGCTCAATATTCTGACCGTCATCGTGTGGTCGGTCGGGCCGCGGCTGCTCAAGGGCTTGGGCCAGGTGATCTTCTTGACGCGCAACCGGCCGATGACGGCGTTCGCGGCATTCCTGGTGGTCTCGCTTGTTTCCTACGTGCCGATGCGCCTCATCTTTGGTGATGCGAGTTGGCTCGAGCCGGGCGGTTATCCGCTGCCGATCCAGACCAGCCGCATCTTGCTTTATGCCGCCTATTTCTTCACCGGCGTCGGCATCGGCGTGGTCAGCCTGCGCACGGGCATTTTCGCGGAGAACGGCGAAGTGGCAAATCGCTGGTTGCTGTGGCTTGGCTACGCGCTCGCGTTCTACGGCGCGATCCTGTTCCTGGTCTACGCTCACCACAACAGGATCGATTTCAACAATCCGCCGACGTGGTGGGAAGTGGCTTACGCGTTTGCCTTCGCGCTGTTCAGCGCGGCGATGGCGTTCGCGCTGCCGGCAACCTTCCTGCGTTTCGCGAGGGCCAAACTGCCCCTGTTAGATGCCATGCAGCCTTCGGCCTATGGCATCTATCTCCTGCACTACATCTTCATCATCTACCTGCAGTACCTGGTCTACGACCGTGCCTGGCCAGCCGGCCTGAAGGCAGCCATCGTGTTCGCCGGCACACTTGCGGCGAGCTGGGCGCTAACAGTGGCGCTGCGCAGGATTCCGCTCGTTGCGCGGGTGATCTAGTCTCGTAGCGTAGCCTGGGTGGAGCGGAACGCGGAACCCGGGACACCTGCACCAGCGTTTACGAGTTTCCCCGGGTTACGCCGACGCTCCATCCGGGCTACGAGGCCGTTTTCTACGAGGTTGTTTTCCCAAGCCCTGAGATGAAGCCCACTCGCGCAACGCAGCAATGCCGAAATGTGCTTGGTTCAGCAACGATCCACTGATTAGAGCGTTTCCAGTCACGAGCCGGTGCGAGATCGCCGGCGAGCCTGGAGATAGAGTCCCGCGATGTGGATCTTGTTGCTACTGCCGTTCGTCGGCCTGTTGTGGGTGCCATTTTATAATTTCCTGGAACCGTCGCTGTTCGGCTTCCCCTTCTTCTATTGGTATCAACTCGCCTGGGTGCCGATCACTTCATTCTTGATCTGGCTGGTCTATCGCAGCCGCAAGCCTGACGAAGCCTGAAGGAAGGTGCACGTCATGGCTGATCAGATCGAATGGATTCCGCTTTCCGTCTTTGTTTTCTTCTTTGCGCTCGTCACCGTCATGGGCTTCATGGCGGCGCGCTGGAAATCCGGCGCCGTCAGCGAGCATCTCGATGAATGGGGCCTGGGTGGCCGCCAATTTGGCACCTGGGTCACCTGGTTCCTCGTCGGCGGCGACTTCTACACCGCCTACACCATCATCGCCGTGCCCGCGCTGGTCTATGCGGTCGGCGCTTACGGCTTCTTCGCGCTGCCTTACACCATCATCGTCTATCCCTTCGTGTTCGCGGTGATGCCTCTACTCTGGAAAGTGGCGCATTCGAAAGGCTACGTCACCGCTGCTGACGTCGTGCACGGCACCCATGACTTGCGGGCGCTCGAATTCGTGGTCGCGCTCACCGGCATCGTCGCGACGATGCCCTATATCGCGCTGCAATTGATCGGCATGGGCGTCGTGATCAAGGCGATGGGGCTGAGCGGCGAACTGCCGCTCGTCGCGGCCTTCGTCATCCTTGCGCTCTATACCTATAGTTCCGGCCTGCGCGCGCCGGCGCTGATCGCCTTCGTCAAGGACATCATGATCTATATCGTTGTGCTGGTGGCGGTCGTGGTGGTGCCGGCGAAGCTCGGCGGTTATGGCGCAGTGTTCGCCGCCGCGAACGATGCCTTCATGGCGAAGGGCGGCGACACCGGCCTGATCCTGAAACCGTCGCAGATGCTGGCCTATGCGACGCTCGCGCTCGGCTCGGCGCTTGCGGCCTTCATGTATCCGCACACGCTGACCGGCGTCTTTGCTTCCAAATCTGCCGACACGATCCGCAAGAATGCGATCCTGCTGCCGGCCTATACGCTGCTGCTCGGCTTGATCGCGCTGCTCGGCTACATGGCCCATGCCGCGCACATTCAGGTGTCCTCGCCGAACGACGTCGTGCCGATGCTGTTCAAGGCGCTGTTTCCATCCTGGTTTGCGGGCTTCGCCTTCTCGGCGATCGCGATCGGCGCGCTGGTGCCGGCGGCGGTGATGAGCATCGGCGCCGCCAACCTGTTCACGCGCAATATCTGGAAGTCCTACGTCAATCCAGATATCACCCATGCCGGCGAAGCGTCGGTGGCGAAGATCGCTTCGCTGGTGGTGAAGGTCGGCGCATTGGCCTTCATCCTGTTCCTGCCGACGCAATATGCGCTCGACCTGCAACTGCTCGGCGGCCTCTGGATCATGCAGATCCTGCCGGCGCTGGTGTTCAGCCTGTTTACGCGCTGGTTCCGTGCCGAGGGGTTGCTGCTCGGCTGGGCGGCCGGCATCGGCTGGGGATCATGGACGGCGTGGAGCAATGGGCTGAAGCCGCTGGCGACGATCAATTTTGGCGGCGACAGCTACACCTTCTATGTCGGGCTCGGCGCGCTGATCCTCAACATCGCCGTTGCGGCGATCGCCACCGTGATCGTGAGCTGGCTGTCACGGGCGGCTCAACGCGGCGCCCCGGCGCGATCCTGACGCAGCTTCGTTCGGCGCAGCTTGTGCGAGCTGCGCCGACAGGCCCGCGACCTCCGCCTTCACTTTGGCGATCGCCGCGTCCTTCACCGGGCCGTAGCCGCGGATGTCCATCGGCGCTCGGGCAATCGCGAGGATGTCGGGCATGCGCCGGGCATCGATCCGGCCGAGCAGGGCATCGATCTGTTCCTCATACCAGGCGATAAGGTCGCGCTCAGCGCGGCGCTCGGCGGTGTAGCCGAAGACGTCGAACGGTGTGCCCCGCAGCCTCTTCAGGCACGCAAGAATCTTCAGCGGCGTCCCGATCCATGGGCCGAAGCTGCGTTTGCGCGGCCGACCGCGCGCGTCCTCCTTCGCCGGCAGGAACGGCGGCGCCAGATGATATCTCACCGAGAAATCGCCTTCGAACTGCTGGCGCAGCTCGTCGAGGAAGCCGGTCTCCATGTGAAGCCGCGCCACCTCATATTCGTCCTTGTACGCCATCAGCTTGAACAGAGCGCGCGCGACCGCGTCCGTCAGCGCCTCGGTTCCGAGCGAAGCCTCGGCATCCTGCACCCGCTTCACCGTTTTCCGATAGCGCGCAGCATAGGCTACGTCCTGGTAGGCCGTCAGAAAATCGGCGCGGCGCGCGATCACCTGATCGAGCGTTTCCGCTTCGATCGTTCTCGCGCTATCCGCGTCGGGCAGAAAGTCCGGATCGACGCTGGCGATGCGTCCCCAGGCAAAGGCCTGCTTGTTGCGCTCGATGGCGACGCCGTTGAGCTCGATCGCACGGAGCAGCGCGTTCAGCGAGACCGGGACGAGGCCCTGCTGCCAGGCGAAGCCAAGCATGATGATGTTGGCATAGACGGTGTCGCCGAGCAGCCGCTCGGCCAGCGCATTCGCGTCGATCGTGCTGAGATGACCGCTGCCGATCACGTTCTCGATGGCGCGCAGGCGGGTTGATGCGGCAAGGTCCGCATCTCGGAAGCGCACGACGTCGCCGGTCGGCATCTCCGCACCGTTGAGCGCGGCGCGCATGCCCTTCCGATAGGTGCCCGATGCCTTGGCGGAGGAGCTGACGACGACATCGCAGCCGATCAGCGCGTCGGCCGCGCCCTGGTCGATGCGGACCTGGTGCAGTTCGTCCGGCTGAGCGGCGATACGGATATAGCTCAAAACCGGGCCGAACTTTTGCGCAAAGCCGGTGAAATCGAGCACCGAGACGCCGCGGCGCTCGAGATGCGCGGCCATGCTGATCAGCGCGCCGACCGTGATGACGCCGGTGCCGCCGACGCCAGTCACCAGGAGATCATAGGGGCGATCGAGTGGTGCGAGCACCGGCAGCGGCAGCATGGCCGCGCGCGCCTGCGGATCGATGCTGCTTTCCGGCTTCGCGCGGCGCCTGGCGCCCTCGATAGTGACAAAGCTCGGGCAGAAGCCGTTGAGGCAGGAGAAATCCTTATTGCAGGTCGAGAGATTGATGCGGCGCTTGCGGCCGAACGGCGTCTCCTTCGGCTCGACGCTGAGGCAGTTCGATTCCACCGAACAGTCGCCGCAGCCTTCGCAGACCAGGTCGTTGATATAGGCAAAGCGCGGCGGCTCTTCGATCTGGCCGCGCTTGCGGCGGCGGCGTTTTTCGGTGGCGCAGGTCTGCTGGTAGATCAGCACGGAGACGCCGGGAATGTCGCGCAGCTCGCGCTGCACGCCATCCATCTCCTCGCGCGGATGGATGGTGACGCCGATGGGGAAGTCGGCGGGCGCGAACTGCGAGGGCTCGTCCGAGACCAGTGCGATCCGCGCCACGCCTTCGGCGCGGACGCTGTGTGCGATAGCATGCACGCTCACAGGCCCGTCGACCGGTTGGCCGCCGGTCATGGCCACGGCGTCGTTGAACAGGATCTTGTAGGTGATGTTGGCGCCGGCTGCGATGGCTTGGCGGATCGCCATCGATCCGGAGTGATAATAGGTGCCTTCGCCGAGATTCTGGAAGATGTGCTTGTGGTTAGTGAACCGCGACGATGCCGCCCAGTTGACGCCTTCGCCGCCCATCTGGATCAAGGACGAGGTCTCGCGGTCCATCCAGCTCGCCATGAAATGACAGCCGATGCCGGCGAGCGCCTTCGATCCCTCCGGCACTTTGGTCGAGGTGTTGTGCGGGCAGCCGGAGCAGAAATAGGGTGTGCGGGTCGCGCCCGCGATCGTGATCACGCGCTGTGCGTCAGGGGTGAGTGCGGCGGCGCGCTTCGCAAGATCGAGGCCGGGGAAGATCGGGTCGAGGCGCCGCGCCAGCACCTCGGCGAGCGCGCGCGGCGACAATTCGCCGATCCATGAGATCAGCCGTGCGCCGGTCTCGTCGTGCTTGCCGACCATCCGCTCCGGCTTCGAGCCCGGATAGTCGTAGAAATATTCCTTGAACTGGCTCTCGATGATGCCGCGCTTTTCCTCCACCACCAGGATCTCGCGCTTGCCCTTCACGAACTCCATCGCGTCGTGCAGCGCGAGCGGCCAGACCATGCCGACCTTGTAGATGTCGATGCCAAGGCGGCGGCAGGCAGCCTCATCGAGGCCAATCAGCCGCAGCGCTTCCATCAGGTCCAGATGCGCCTTGCCGGTCGTGACGATGCCATAGGTCGCGTGCGGGATGTCGTAGATGTGGCGGTCGATCGGGTTGGCTTTTGCAAAGGCGTAGACCGCGTGCTTCTTCGCTTCCAATCGCTCCTCGATCTGCGGTCCGGGAAGATCGGGCCAGCGATAGTGCAAGCTGCCGGGCGGCGGCGTGAAATCGGGGACGTGAAAAACGCGTGGCGGGCGCAGCGCGACGGAGGCGCCGGATTCGACGATCTCCGAGATCGCCTTGAAGCCGACCCACATGCCGGAGAAGCGGCTGAGCGCGTAGCCGTATTCGCCGAATTCGAGATATTCGGCGACGCTGGCCGGATGCAGCGTCGGCATGAACCAGCTCATGAAGGCGACGTCGGACTGGTGCGGCATCGAGGAGGAAACGCAGCCATGATCGTCGCCCGCGACAACAAGCACGCCGCCATGCGGTGACGAGCCATAGGCGTTGCCATGCTTGAGCGCATCGCCGGAACGGTCGACGCCCGGGCCCTTGCCATACCAGAGGCCGAACACGCCCTGCACGGTGCGATCGGGTTGGGTCTCGACTTGTTGCGAGCCGAGCACTGCGGTTGCCGCGAGGTCCTCGTTGACCGCGGGCAGGAATTCGATGCGCTCCGCCTTGAGACGATTGGCGATGCGCCAGAGTTCGAGATCGACGCCGCCGAGGGGCGAGCCACGATAGCCGGAGATGAAGCCGGCGGTGTTCAGCCCCGCCGCGCGATCGCGTCTGGCCTGGTCGAGCACGATACGGACGATGGCCTGCGTGCCCGTGAGGAAGACGCGGCCGTCATCGCGTTCATAGCGGTCGGAAAGCTGGTAGGTGTCGAGGGAGGGAATGGCATCCATGGCCGGCCTCGCATCGGATTGGAGTCGGTTGACGGTAGTCCCCTCCCTTCGGCAAGTGTTACCAATTCATCCCTGCGATACGCCGTAAATCGGTAGGCTTTTGTAAGAAGTCGTGTTTCTTGGTAGAATCTACCAAACGGAGATGCCCTCATGGTCGAAGAGCAGGACGAACGCATCCTCACGGAACTGCAGAAGAACGGGCGCGCGACCAACCAGGAACTTGCCGAGGCGGTCGGCATGTCGACCTCGGCCTGCTGGCGGCGCGTGCGCGGGCTGGAGGAATCCGGCGTGATATCGGGCTATTCGGCGCTGGTGGAACGTGAGCGTGCCGGCTTTGCAACGTCGGCGATCCTTCATGTTTCGCTGGAGCGGCATGATGCGAAATTCGTCGACGAGTTCGTGGCGCGGGTGAAACGGCGCAGCGAAGTCCTGGAATGTTTCGCGACCACGGGAGACGCCGACTATCATCTGCGTGTCGTGGTGCGCGACATGCACGCGTATAATCAGTTCCTGGACGAATTCATGTTCCGCGTGCCCGGCATCCGCTACGTCCGCACCAACATGATCCTGAAGGAGATCAAGACCGGCGTCGCCCTGCCGTTCGATACCAGGCGGCCGCGGAAGGATTGAGACGTAGGGTGGGCAAAGCGAAGCGTGCCCACCTTCGAGCACTCCGCTCGTGATGGTGGGCACGCTTCGCTTTGCCCACCCTACAAACCTTATCGCTACTCCCTCACGAACCGGTTACGCAGGGTGCCGATGCCGGTGATGTCGATCTCGACCACGTCACCCGCTTTCAGGTCCGGCGAGGCGCCGTCGGTGCCCATCCAGATCACGTCGCCGGGCCAAAGCGTGAAATACTTCGTCAGTTCGACGATGAAGGGGACGATGCCGAAAATCATATCGTTGGTGCGAAAGCGGTTGGTCTCCGTGCCGTTGACCCGCACCACCGTCTCCATCTTGTCGAGATCGACATCGGTCTCGATCCATGGACCCATCGGCTTGAAGGTATCGGCGTTCTTGGAGCGCCAGAGGCCGCGGTCGGCCTTCTGCCAACTGCGCTCGCTGACGTCATTGCCGATGGCGTAGCCGAACACGCAGGACATCGCGTTCGCCGCATCGAGGTGTTTTGCCTTCTTGCCGATGACGACCACGAGCTCACCTTCGTAGTGAATCTTTTCCGTTCCGGTCGCCGGGATCACCACGTCCTCATCGTGGGCGATCAGGGCGTTCTGGGCGCGGTAGCCGATTTCGGGCCGGTCGGGCACGGCGGGGATTTCGCCGCGCTTATCGGCGGCCTCCTTCAGGTGCTTCAGATAATTGAGCCCGACGCAATAGAAGGTGCGCGGGATCAGCGGCAGCTCGATCTTTACGTCTCGGAGCGCATGCGTCTCCGCGGTACGCCGCCATTCGCCGAAGGGATCGCCGTCCACTGAGACGACCTTTTCACCCTCGACGAGACCCCAGGAGGTCTTCTCTTGGGCGGTGAATTTAAGCCAGCGCATCGATCTGCTCTCTCATTCCGCCGCAACCTGCGGCGAGATTTTCCAGGCTCCGGCCGCGGGACGGGGCAGGCCGAGATTCTCGCGCAGCGTCTTGCCGGTATAGTCACGGTGGAATAGCCCGCGGCGTTGCAATTCCGGCACGACATGGCGAACGAAATCAGCGTAGGAACCGGGCACATAGCTGGCCGCAGTGACAAATCCATCGCAGCCGCGCCCGACGAACATCTCCTCCAGCCGATCGGCGATGTCCTTCGGCCCGCCGACGATCGCATCCTTCACCAGGCCGCGGCCGGAGAAGGTGATGAAGTCGCGCGTGGTTGGATTGGTCTTGCCGGAGGTTTTCAGCACGCCGTCGCGGATGCCGAGCATGCCTTGCATGCCCTGCAGTTCCTCCGTCGTCAGCGGCTCGTCGATGCCCTTGGCGCCGAAGTCGAAGTTCAGTCCCTCGGCGAGCAGGGACAGCGCGTCGATCTCCAGCGGCAGCTTCTGGATCAGCGCCATCCGGTCTTCCGCCTCGGCCTTGGTCGCGCCGCACACCGGCGTGATCAGATTGCAGAGGAACATCTGGTCGGGATCGCGACCGGCCTTTGCCGCCTCATCGCGGATCGCCTCATAGCCTTGCCTTGCGCTGGCAAGATTGCGCGCGGCGGTGAAGATCACCTCGCCCCATCGCCCCGCAAAACGCTGGCCGCGGCCGGAAGCGCCGGCCTGGATAATGACGGGATGACCCTGCGGCGAACGCGGCACCGTGAAGGGTCCGCGCGACTTGAAGAACTTTCCGTCGTGATCGAGCCGCTTCACCTTGGTCGGATCGGCGAAACGGCCGCTCTTCTTGTCGACGATGAGTGCGCCGTCCTCCCAGGAATCCCAATGGCCGAGCACGACCTCCATGAATTCGTCGGCGCGGTCGTAGCGCAAATCGTGTTCGAGATGGTGCTCGCGGCCCATGTTGAGGGCTTCGCCGTCATTGACCGAAGTCACCACATTCCAACCGGCACGGCCGCCGGTCATGAGGTCGAGGGTGGCGAAGCGGCGCGCGACGTCGAACGGCTCGTAGTAAGTGGTCGAACAGGTCGAGGCGAGGCCGAGTTTCTCGGTGACCATGCCCATCGTGGTCAGCACGATCACCGGGTCCATCTTCACGCAGCGGATGCCGTATTCGACGGTGTGGGCGTGATCGTTGCCATAGCGGTCCGGCATCGCCAGGCGGTCGTCGAAGAACGCCATGTGGAATTTGCCAGCCTCGAGGATCCGCGCGATCTCCTGGTAGTAATCCGCCGACATCGAATCGTCGCGCGATTGCGGATGGCGCCAGGAGCCCGGCAGATTGGTGCAGTTCTGCGCCTGCAGGAAACCGACCAGTGCCATTTGCCGTGTCATGCCGCTGTCCCCCTCTCACGCCAGATCGAGTTGTTTTGTCAGCCCGTACTCGCCGGCGAGCGCGCGCAGCTTGTCCCAGGTCGCTTCCTCGATCTCGATGCCGTTCTTCCGCCGCTCCTGTTCGCGCAGAAATTCGACCTCGCCGGGATAGAACACGCCCGGACTTCCGTCCGAGGGCGGCGTCGATTTCAGGTAGCGGGCGAACTCGGCCACCTCGCGCTTGAAATCCTGCAACGGACGGAAGGCGGCGACATTGAACACCGCCATGAAGCATCCGTCATTGTGGCGTCCGGTCGGCTCGACGCCGAATCCAAGCCCGGTGAGCAGGCCCCACAGGACTTCCACCATGGCCGCCAAGCCAGAGCCCTTATAGCCCTCGCTGCCACCAAGCGGCAGCAGCGCGCCGCCCTTGCGATAGTCCGTCGGGTCGGTGGTGTGGCGGCCTTCGGCGTCGATGATCCATCCGGTCGGAATCCGCTCGCCGCGTGCGACCGCGAGCTGGATCTTGCCCGCGGCGACCGCCGAGGTTGCCATGTCCAGATAGAACGGCGCCTCGAGCTCGGACGGCACCGCGATTGAGATCGGGTTGGTGCCGAGCCGCGCCTCGCGGCCGCCGAATGGCGCGACGTGTTTTGGCGAGCGGCCGGAATCGGCGGTGGCGATGCCGATCATGCCTTCGCGCATCGCCATCATGGGATAGTGCGCAAGCCGCCCGACATGGCTCTGTCGGAACACGGTACAGGCGGCGACATTGGCGGTCTTCGCCTTGGCAATCGTCAATTCCATCGCCTTGGCATTGACGTGGAAGCCGAAGCCCCAATGGCCGTCGATCACGGTCGTGGTCGGCGATTCCTGGACGATGGTCCATTTCGCGCCGGGCACGATATGGCCGGCCTTGATGCGGTCGATATAGGTCGCGACCGCGATGATCCCGTGCGAGTCATGTCCGGCGAGGTTGGCGTTGACGCAGCCGATCGCGACCGCCTGGGCTTCCTCCTCCAAGGCGCCGGCGCCGCGCAGCAGCGCCGCACCGATGCGGGTGAGACGATCGGCGTGGACGATCGGCATGGGGTTTCCTCGTATCGACGCCCGCGTCACGCGGCGGGTCTTGCTTGTTTGTGGTTCGCCATGGTCTCAAAGCCGTGGCCGGCGAGCAAGGCCAGAATGTCCGGTCCGCCATGACGCCGGCGCGGCTTTTCAGGGCGGCGGATCTCATGGCAGGGAACCAGTGCCTCGCGGGTATTGCGTCGCACTCGCGGGCGGAGGAAATCGTCAACAAACCGGCAATTTTGCGGGGGTTCTATCCGACTTTGTTCGTCACACATTTACTTTGACTCGCAACTTATAGCTGTTCCTAACGTCCACTTAGGTCTCTGCTCCGCATAAAATCCCGCGGGGCCGGCCGAGACCGGCCGCAGGGAGTTGATCGCTTGGAGCAGACCATCAGGGGTACCTTCGCGGCGTTGAACGCCAGCAACGAAGCGATCCTGTACGCCAAATCGCCGGAGGAGCTGTACGCCAAGGTCTGCGAGGCCGCGTTTTCAAGCGGTGACTTCCTGGCGACGGCGGTCTTCCTGCTGGATGCCGAGACCAGCCTGCTGCGCTTTGCGGTCGGGTTCGGCGACGATGTCGTGCGGCTGCGCGGCATCAACATCTCGATCATTGCGAATACGCCTGAGGGCGAGGGGGTGTGCGGACAGGCGTTTCGGGACCAGAAGGCCTGCGTCAGCAATGACTATCTGAATGACCCGCGCTCGCTCGCCTGGCGTGCGGGCGCTCGCGATAGCGAGGTCACCGCGGCGGCGGCAATGCCGTTGATCTGCAATGGCCGCAGCGTCGGCGTTTTCCTCGTCACCCGGCGCGAGGTCGGCTCGCTCGACAACGAGCTCGTGTCGCTGCTGGCGCGCATGGCTGCGAATGTTTCGTTTGCGCTGGATAATTTCGAACATGAGCGCATGCGCAAGAGCAGCGAGCGGGCGATGCGCCGCCTGAACCAGATGTTCGGCGCCATCAGCGCGACCAACGAAGCGATCCTTCGCGCCAAGACCGAGCACGACCTCTATCAGCGTGTCTGCGATGCCGCCGTTCATAGCGGGAAATCAGTCGCCGCCGTGGTCCTGCTCGCCGAGCCTGACAACCATTGGCTCGAGCCGGTCGCCGGCACCGGCGACGCGATCGACCTGATCACGCAAACGCGCTTCTCGATCGATCCGGACAATATCTACGGCAAGGGCGTCTGCGGGCAGGCGTTCCGGACGCAGCGGCCGTGCATCAACAACGATATCCCGAAATCGGACGGTCCGTGGCGACAGGTGGGACACGAGGCTGGCGTCATGGCCTGCATCGCGGTCCCCGTGACCAAGTTCGGCAAGAGCATCGGCGTCTTGTTGTTCTTCGTCGGCAGGTCGTTGGCGACGGACGAAGAGATCGTCGCCCTGATGGCGCGGATCGCCGAGAACGTATCGGTGGCGCTCGAAAATTTCGAACGCGCCAACGAAAAGGCCAGGGCCGACCGGCAGAAGGACCGGTTGTCGCGAATGTTCGCGGCGTTGAGCGCGACCAACGAAGCGATCATGCGGGCGAAGTCACGAGAGGAGATGTTCAAGCTGGTGTGCCAGGCGGCCGGCAAGGGCGCTAGGTTCAACTCGACCAGCATCTTCCTGGTCGCGCCCGGCAGCGACTATCTCGAGATGGCGGCGACCGCAGGACCGACGTCCGAGAACGCCCGCAATCTCAAGGTATCGATCGACGAGGCCGTTCCGGAGGGACGCGGGCTTTGCGGGACGGCATTCCGTTCCAGGCAGGCCAGCATCAACAACAACTTCCTGAAGGACATCGCGGACAGTGCGTTCCGGGACATCATCGAACGCGAGGGGGCGCGATCGGGCGCGGCGTTCCCGTTGTTCGTCGACGGTGAGCCGGTCGGCGTGATGCTCTTCATCGCGTCCGAGCACGACACCTTTACCGCCGAGTTCGCCGAACTGCTGCAGCGGCTGGCCGACAACGTGTCGTTCGCGCTCGGCAGCTTTGAGCGCGCGGACGAGAAGGCGAGGACCGAGGAGCAGAAGGAGCGGCTGACGCGGATGTTCGGGGCGCTCAGCGCCACCAATGAAGCGATCATGCGGGCGAAGTCGCGGACCGAGCTGTTCCACCTGGTCTGCGAGGCCGCCGTCGTCGGCGGCAATTTCACCTCTACCGCGATCGCGCTGGAGCGGCCAGGCGACGATTACCTGGAAAACGTCGCTTCGGCCGGTCCGGACGGCGAGCGCGCGTTCAACGTGCGCCTGTCCATCAATGCATCGCATCCGGAAGGGCGGAGCCTCACCGGCATCGCATTCCGCACCCGGAAACCCTGCATCAGCAACGACTATCTCGGCGACTTCGGCGATTCGAGCCCATTCTATCAGGTCCTGCGCGACGCTGGCACCCGCTCTGGCGCCGCATTTCCGTTATTGAAGAACGGCAAGCCGATCGGCGCCATCATCTTCCTCTCCTGCGAGATCGGCGCCTTCAGCCCCGAGTTGATCGGGCTGTTGCGACGTCTCGCCGAAAACGTCTCGTTCGCGCTGGAAAATTTCGACCGCGCCGACGAGAAGGCAAGGGCCGACGAACGGATCGAATATCTCGCCTCGCATGACGGCCTGACGCGCTTGCCCAACCGGGAAACCTTCAACGAATTGCTTCGTCACGCGATCGAGGTGGCCGGCCGCCACCAGCGTCAGTTCGCGCTGCTGTTCATCGATCTCGACCGTTTCAAGGTCATCAACGATTCGCTTGGCCACGACGCCGGCGACCTGCTGCTCGTCAAGATCGCCGACCGGTTGCGCGGGACCTTGCGTTCGAGCGACGTCATCGCCCGCCTCGGCGGCGATGAATTCGTCGTCATCCTGGAAGAAACCGACCGTGGCGACGTCGAAACGATCGCCGAGAGCCTGTTGTCGGCGCTCAGCCAGCCGCTGCAACTGAGCGGCCACGAATGCCAGACCACGGCCTCGATCGGCGTTGCGATGTATCCTGCTGATGGCTTAGATGCCAAGACGCTGACCAAGAACGCCGACATGGCGATGTATCTCGCCAAGGAGGACGGCAAGAACGGCTTCCGCTTCTACTCCAGGGAAATCAAGGCGCAGTCGATTGAGCGGCTGACGCTCGAGAATGCCCTGCGCCGCGCGCTGGAGCGCGATCAGTTCTCGCTCTTCTACCAGCCGAAGATCGACATCGCGAGCGGCCAGATCACTGGCGTCGAAGCGCTCTTGCGCTGGACCCATCCCGATCTCGGGCAGGTCGCGCCGGCCCAGTTCATTCCGCTCGCGGAGGAGATCGGGCTGATCGTGCCGATCGGGCGCTGGGTGCTGAAGGAGGCCTGCGCGCAGAACATGGCCTGGCAGCGCCGCGGCTTGCGGCCGGTGACGATGGCGGTCAACCTCTCGCCGCGGCAGTTCGGCGACGAGAATCTCCTGCACGACATCGATGGCGCGCTGATTTCAAGCGGCATGTCGCCGGCGTTGCTGCAGCTCGAGGTCACCGAAAGCATGGTGATGCGCAACGTGCACCGGGCGATCCGGGTGCTGGATGCGATCCAGAGCCGCGGCATTCGCCTCGCGATCGACGATTTCGGCACCGGTTATTCGTCGATGTCGCTGATGAAGCAGTTTCCGATCGACACCATCAAGATCGACCGCTCCTTCGTGCGCGACCTCGCCCGCGACAGCGAGGACCAGGCGATCGCGCAGGCCATCATCAGCATGGGCAAGGCGCTCGGCATGACCGTGATCGCCGAGGGCGTGGAGACGGCCGAGCAGGAGCGCTTCCTGCGCGACCATGGCTGCGACGAGATGCAGGGCTTTCGGCTCAGCAAGCCGCTGCCGCCGCGCGAGCTCGCCGAGTTGTTGCGCTCGGCGCCGGCGCTTATCTCTCCGCCACTGCAGCCGGAGGAAGATGCCGCGGACGATCAGGCAGCGTCGGATTTAGGGCGGAAACGCGCTGTCATCTGACGGCTGCACATGCAGCTCGCGTACATCCGAATCGGTCGACTTCACCTTGCGCGAGAAATCATAAGGCCACGGCAGATAAGTCTGGCCGGCGAGCGATTTGAGCAGGATGGCGGCGCCTGCTGCATAAGTCGCGCCCTTGGCAAGGCGCAATCGGACACTCCAGTCGGTCGGCAATTCGACCACGGATTCGCGCAGTTCGAATGCCGGGCCCCACCACCAGGCCGGCGCCGGCGGCCGTTCACTTTCCGGAATGGCGCGCCAGCGTCCGTATTCGTCGACGATGCGCTCGAATTGCAGTTTCGCGGCTGGATGCATCGGGGGCTCTCTCTGTTCTGCTCCCGATGATATCCGCCTCCGCGCCCCGCGCAAAGGCGCTGTCGCCGTCTATTGCCGGCCGTGTTGCCAGTGCGTAGTCACCTCGGTGCCCGTCTTGTTCAGGTGCACGTGCTGGTCGACATGGTCGACCCAGGACAGCGGAATGAAATGATGGTGCTGTCCGTCGGGCGAGCTTTGCTTGGTCAACTTGATCTTGTCGGTTCCTTCGAGATGATCGACCTTTCCGACCGTCTTCCGGTCCGACGAGATGACGTCCATATGTTCCTTGATCTCTGCGGCCATTGCCATGTTTTATCTCCTTCAACGTTTGCGGAGATGAACGTTTGGTGACCGCAAAGGTTGCCCACCCTACGAAATCACTTCTCCTCCGCCGCGGTTGCCGTCGCCGGTCCTTCGCCCATGATCAGGAGCACGGCGTCCTCGTCCTTGGCGCCATCCCAATGCACCTGCTTGCCGTAATGGGTGACGAAACTGCCGGCGGGCATCGCCACGGTGCCCTTGTCCGGATCGAACTTCGGTCCCGATCCAACCCACCAGGTGCCTTGCAGCACGACGATATAGCGGTCGTTCGGATGAAAATGCGGATGGCTGAAATGGTTGCCTTTGGTCCACTTGGTATAGACCACGTAGAAGCCGGGCTTTGCGGGATCACCAACCACCACGGCATTCTGCGCGCCGCGCGCATCCACCGGTCCCCAGGGGATCTGGTCAGGCAACTTATAGACGACGGCGGCGGGATTGAGCTCGGCGGCGGAGCCGATGCTCAGCGTGGCGGCGAGGGCAAGCGGGATTGCAAGGTAACGCCAGGTGCTGACGATCATGACTTCCTCCCGTTTTCGGATGGACGCTTAGGCCTGTCTATTGGGCTCGTCCATCTCCGTTGTCCTCGATGCTGGTCGGGGGCGCTCGCAAAGGACAAGACGCACGCATGCATGCGTGATCGGCGGATGCGCGGCTTGCCGCACAACGCAACTGCAGCATCGAAATCGATTTGCGCTCGCACGCCGCCGTGATTAGTTTGCCCGCACAAATCAAAACAACATCGGGAGGATGCTTTTCATGAAACATGCGTGGACGCTTGCGGCCTGTCTTCTGATCGGCACCGCTCTGTCCTTCAATCTCGCTGCCGCCGAGGGAGACGGCTGGATCACGTTGGTCGACGGCACCAAAAAGGGCGATTGGGACGAGGTGGGCAAGGCGAACTGGACGTTGAAAGACGGCGCGCTGGTCGCCGACAAGCTCGACGGCAAGGATCTGTCCTATCTCGTCAGCAAGACTCCCTACAAGGATTTCCAGATCAGAGCGGAGTTCTGGACCGACGAGGATGCCAACAGCGGCATCTTCATCCGCTGCGACACCAACAAGACCATTGATTCCAAGGTCTGCTACGAGGTCAATATCTTCGACAAGCGGCCCGATCCGACCTACGGCACCGGCGCGATCGTCGATGTCGGCAAGGTCAACCCGATGCCCAAGGCGGCGGGCAAGTGGAATACCTTTGAGATCACGGCGCAGGGCCCGCATCTCGTGGTCGTGCTCAACGGCGAGAAGACCGTCGACGCGCAGGACAGCAAGCACGCGAGCGGTCCGATCGCGCTTCAATATGGCTCGGGCGTGGTCAAGTTCCGGAAAGTGCAGATCAAGCCGTTGTGACGGTGTTCTCCCTCCCACCGGTGCGCGTGGAGAGAGATGATCCCCACCCGGCTTGCGCGCTATACGCGCAAACCGACCTCCCCTTTTCAAGGCGAGGTGAAGGAAGCCCGGAGCGCGGTTAGCTGCGCTTCGGACCTTCGCCGGTCAAATAGCGCCGGCGCGGCGCTCATTCACGCATATTGCTTGTCTTGCTGACGGCTCTCCACCGTGGGATTGAGCTCGTTCAGGATGACACCGACCAGCTTGCGCTCCGCTCCACCCAGCGCGCTGAGGATGTCTTCCATGCAGTCGTTGATATCGAGATGGACCGGCAGCACCGCGAGGAAGCCATCCGCGAGCTCGAGGAGCTTGCGATCCGCCGCGCTCCACGGCATCGCCGGCCCGTCGAGAATGATGAGATCGTAACCGCCAACGGATCGCGCCTGCGTGACCGACTTGCGGATGGCTTCCGCGGCCCTGGCGTCGCCGCCCTCGATAACGGGCAGGATGGAAATTCCGTTCGCCGTGTTGATGGCACGCGTTGCCTTGCTGCCGATGCTGAGCCAGCCGAGGCGGCCGGCCTCGCGCTTGCCGAGCCTGGTAACTTTGCCCGACAATTCGCGTTTCCGATGATCGGCATCAATCATCAGCACCTTGGCGCCGTCGCGCGCCGCCGAGAGCGCGACGTTCAGCGCCACCACGCTGCGGTCGACGGATGGTCCCGCGCCGATCACCGCCATGACCGGCGCGCCGCTCGCGGATGCGCGCTTCTTGAGGGTCGCGCACATGTCGCGGATGGCGCCGAGGAAGGTCATCAGCGGAAAACCCGCGCGCAATGTCGGCCAGCCCAGCCGTGTGACGTCGGCGATCTGGCCGCCGGTGAGGATGCCACCCAGCGTGCGCATCACGTCGGATTCCTGCAGCCGGGCGATCACCGGCTTCTCGATGACGCTGACCGCCGCCTGCGGCGCCGGCTTGCTGAGGACCGGCTGTTTCGCGGGCGCCGCCGTCGCCTGTTTCTCGGGCGAGGTCGACTTGCTCGGCCGCAGCGGGTCGGCGCCGGGCGCAAGCTGGTCGACCGCGATGATCCAGGCAGCGGCCGCGAGCCCGCCGAGCACGAAGCCGATCATGGCAAGCAGGCTCATAGCCGGTGGAAAGGTGCGCCGCTGCGGCACTGTGGCTTCGCCGATGACACGTGCGCTCGAGGTATTCAGGCTTTCCTGTTCCTCCGTCTCGCGCGAACGCTTGAGGAAGGACTGGTAGACGTCGCGACTCGCCTCGACGTCGCGCTCGAGCTCGCGTAGGCGCACCGAGGCCTGGCTCATCTGCACGCTCTGGCGCTTCTGCGCGTCGAGCGCCTTGTTCAGCGATGCCTCATAGTCGCGAGCACGCGTCAAATCGTTCTTCGCGGCCTGCGCGAAGCGGTCGATCTCTTCCCTGATGGTACGGCGGAGATCCTCGACCTGCTGCTCGACCTGCCGGAGCGCCGGATGCCGCGGGCCGAGTTCGCTCTGCAGCTCGGCCTGCCGCTTCTTGGCATCGGCGTATTGCGCGCGCAGGTTCGCGATGGTCGGCGATTGCAGCGCCTCGGGGATCGCGCCGGGGTCGCTCGCATTGCGCCGGCTGGCCTCGATCTGATCGTACTTCGCCTGCGCATCGAGCGTTAGTGCGCGCGCGGCGGCGAGCCGCTGGTTGCTGGCGGAAAGCTGCTGGTCGGCGATCAGCGTGTCCTGGGTGCCGACGAAATTGTTCTGCGCTTTGTAGACCGCAAGCACGTTCTCGGCGTTGCGCAGCCGTTCCTGCAGTTCCTTCAGCCGCCCCGAGAGATCTCTGGTGGCGCGCCGGGCGGCGGCGGCCTGCGATTGCTTGGATTCGGCGAGATAGGCCGTGGAAAGCGCGTTGGCGAGCATCGCCGCCTTGACCGGCTCATAGGACCAGACGTCGATATCGACGACGAAGGTGCGGTCGGTCTTGCGCACATTGATATGACGACTGAGGGCGTCCAGCGCGCTCATCGTCGCCTGGTGCTGCTGTTCCACCGTCGGACGCTGCTCGATCCCGACCAGGCCGAGCAGCGCGCCGAGGAGGCTCTTGCCGTCGCCGCCGCCGAATTCCGGGTCCTTGTCGAGATCGGTGTTCTTGATGACCTGCAACAGCACGCTGTTGGAGGTGATCACCCGCGCCTCGCTGTCGACCACCATTGCGAGACCCGAAACGTCCTGCGCGCGCGGTGTCAGCTCTCGCTCGACGAGCTGCAATTCGCGCGGGTCGACATAGAGCTGCGCGGTCGCGGTGTACTTCGGAGTGAGGCTCTTGCCGATCCCAACCGCGATGCAGGCGCAGAGCAACGCGGCAGCCGCGACCGCGGCTTTGCGCCGCCACAGCAGCATGACCAGGTCGATCACGTCGAAGCCCTGGCTTCGGCGTGGCTCGCCGGCATCCCGGCTTTTGGCCTGGCTGTTTATCGGCTGGTCGTAATCAAGCATCGACCCCAGCTTCCATTCCAAACGCCGCACGCATCGGCTGAGGGGTTACTCTTCGGGCTGCGCGATGCGCGAGAGCGGACCGCGCGGCAACAACGCAGCAGGAAAAATTAACCATAGTCTTTGAGAGACTATTCACTGAAAAGGCAAACAAAGCGTTTAAGCGCTCGCGCATCGGAACGCCTCTGCCATGGTGAGCGCCGGAATATTCCGCTTCGCCGCCGTTTCCAGCGCGTGATTCAGCAGTTCCGGCGAGCAGCCGTACAGGCTGGGCCGCGTGGCAACGTCGTGACTGTAGAAAATTAACCAACCGTTATGGATTTGCGCCTCGTCGAAGGCGCGCTCGATTGCATCGCGATCCATCCGGCGATCGATCAGCGGCATCGCGCGCAGGAACTGCAGGTCCACATTGCCGAAGTTCACGCCCTCCACGATCGAGCGGCAGGTCGCAAATCTGGACTTGAGCAGATATTTGTGCGCGAACGAGCCATAGCCGAACGGATAGGCAAAGGTTTCGATCTGCATCGACGGATCGAGCAAGTCGAAGTAGCGGCGGTTGCAGGCGATGTCGCAGGCAAGCGAGGTCTCATCGAGATCGCAGGCGCGCCGGTGCGAGAAGGTGTGGCAGCCGATCTCGTGACCGCGGCGATGCAGCGACAGCACGTCATCATCATCGCCGGAGCTCCAGTCCGCCGTATCGACGCCGACCAGGCCGCCCGACACATAGAAGGTGCCGCGGGCGCCATGTGTCTCCAGCAAGTCGGCGCCTGATGTCACCGCGCTCTTCGGCAGGTCGTCGAAGGTGAAGCTGACTATCGGCGTGGCGTTGCGCAGCCGAACCCGATCGACCGGCAGATGCATCGCCAGCCGGTGGCTGACCTTCACGACCGCTTCGGACCACAACCCGCGCATTCTCTCACAGCTTCCGCAGGATCACGTGGTAGTCGCCGTGCCGCACGTCGGTCCTGCCGGGGAGAAAGAAGTTCATCGCTTTCGCGGCGGCATCGACCAGCGCGGCGAGCAGGGGCTTGCGCAGGCGCATCTCCGGATAGCGCGGGCTCTCATAGACCTTGCGGTAGATCACTTGCAGGCCATGTGCCCTGGCGAAGGCTTCGAGCTTGCCCAGCGTGACCAGCGGATGGAAATGGGTCGGGAACGGCGCCTCGCCCGGCAGGCCGGCCTTCTTGTCGCCGCGGACATAGCGATAGAACCAGACGTGAAACCAATGCGGCGAATACTTTGTCACCATGCCCGATAGCGATTTCGGATTGGGGGCGCCGATCAGGATCAAGCCGTTCGGCTTGATCGCCTCGCAGAAACCGCTGAGCGCGGCCTCGACATCGGGCACGTGCTCGATGACGTTGTAGCAGACGATGAAATCGAAGCTTTTCGGCGCGAAACGATAGGTCTGGATGTCGCCCAGGATCGTTGCCTGTGCGTACTGGTTGTTCTTGACTTGATCTTCGTCGATGTCGACGACGGTAATATGGCTGCGGCGCAACACCTTGAGCGGCAGGAAGCTGGTCGAACCGCCGCCGGCCTCGTAGATCGCGAGCGGGCCCGCCGGCAGCGCCGCCTCCAGGATGCTGTGCACGGTGAGGAGACTCTGCCGCGCTTCGCCCGGCGGCAGGTCGAGCAGCGACTGTGGATGCGCGGCCGGCCCAGCCGCGTCGACCACGGGGAGCGTTGCATGAATGCGATCAAAGGTAAGGGTATCGGTCATTGCCTCTTATCCAATGTTGCTGTTTGCGAATTTTGCTCTGACTGCCATGAGGCCATGCTTCAGTCGGCCGCGAATGCGTGCGATGTCGAACAGCCAGGCCAGGACGGCGTAGGTGAGGATGCCAACCACCGCCAGCACGATGCAGGCGGCGAGATCCGGAATGCGCAGGATGCGATCGAGTGCGGCGACCGTCAGCGCCATCGCGAGCGCGGCGATCAGGACCAGCGCCAGCCGGCCGAGCGGCAGCGGAACGCGGAAGGCATAGCGGGTAAGCACCAGCGCACAGGCAAAGCCGATGATGTCGGCGCCGAGCCGCGCCCAGGCCGCGCCGACAGTGCCGTAGTGGCTGACCAAAAGATAGGACAGGATCACATTGGCCGCGATCAGCGAGGCGGTGTTGACGAGATAGAAGCCGTTGCGGCCCGACAGCAGGAAGCTCGCATGCAGATATTGCTGCGTCAGGACCTGGAACACCACGGCGATCGCGATCACCGGCATGATCTCGGCCGCGAGCGCACGAAAATCAGCGCCAAGGATGATGTTGGCGACATGGGTGGAGATCACTGCAAAACCGAGCGAGGCCGGCAGCGTGATGGACAACAGCAACTCGAGACATTCGGCGAGATGCGAGCGCACCGCGCCGTCACCCTGCTTGGCGTGGATCTGGACGGCGAGCGGAAAAAACGCTGCCGCCATGCTCATCGCCGGCATCATCAGCGTCTGGCGGACCAGGTCGAGCGAGGCGACATAGCGGCCGGCATCGGCGGCACCGACCAGGTTGGCGATCATGAAACGGTCGGTGACGCTGGCGATCGCAAGCAGGGTCAGCGAGAGCGTCAGCGGCAGGCCGGTCCTGGCCACGGCCACGAGCGAGGTGCGATCGAAGCTGATATGCGTGCCGCGCCAGGCGGTGCGCGACTGCACGAGCACGGCGAGCAGATAAGCGAGGGCAGAAGAGAGCAACAGCCAGAAGCCGTTCGGGCTGACCAGCGCGACGACAATGCCGAGTGCGAGCACGGACACAGCGCGCACCAGCGTCGCCTTCATCACCGAAAGCGCCATCAGCCGCGCGCGAACCAGGTCCTGCGTCAGTTCGAACAGGCCGATCGCGACCGAGAGCACAACTGTAGCGAACGCCGCAGTGCCGTCGAGGCCCGCGAGCCGGGCGAGCACATAGGCGATCGGCGCCGTCAGGCAGCAGATCATATAGCCTGACAGCACAAGGCCGCGGACGTCGGTGCCGTCGTTGCGGGCGTGCTCGCTCAGGATCAGATTTCGGAACCAGCCGACCAGGAATACGCTGATCACGGAGGCGAAGCCGATGCCGAGCAGATAGACGCCGTAATCATGCGGCGAGAACAGCCGCGTGAAAACGAACACGCTGAGCAGCCCCAGCAGCGCCGAGAGGATGTTGGCGGTCAGGTTGATGCTGGCTTGACCGATCAGCATAACGCCGCAAACTCCGTGCGGTCGCCGCTGCTGGTGAGCGAGAGGATCTCGTCGCTGTCGGCGATCGAGGCGCGGATGGTCTCGACCGGCGTTCCGGAGAAGGATGCGATCGAGAACGCGACGTCGTCCTTGCTGGCGCGGCGCAAGAGATCCTGCAGCTCGCCTTTGTTGAGCCGCGGATCGTCCCAATAGCTGACGCAGGGCGTGCTCGGGACCGCGGTATGCCGCAGCGAGGCCGCGGCATCGTTCTGTACGAAATAGCCGTACAGCATGTATTCGGAGAACTCGCGGGTCTTGCACAGCGCCTCGATCCAGCCGAGACCGGTGACGGCCTCGATGCGCTCGGCCAGCGCTCGGGTGGTCTGCTTGTCCCAGAAGATGATGTGCCCGATGAAATCGTCGGCCGGGAACGGCGGCGTCGGCAGCCCCAGCAGTTCATGGCTGGTCACAAGCCAGCGCGAATGCCGCGGCTGGTCTGCGGTCACCACATCAGACATGGTCAGCATCGGGATCGCGTTCGGATATTCGAACCGCGTCAGGTCGAAGTCGCGGAAGAACACAATGTCGGAATCCAGGATGCAAAAGCGCTGGTGAGGCAGTGCAATGGTGGCGGCGATCTTCAGGATCTGCTGCACATGCCAGCCGTTCACCGGCTTGGCCCGCAGCGACCACCAGAACTGGCGGCGGCGGCGCTGGATCATGCGCGGCAGCGGCCGCAGCCAGTCGGGCAGGAAGGCCGAGGCCGGGATGATGACGCGATGCTCGCTGGCGAGCGGCGCGAACAGCGGCAGGTCGCAATCGGGAACCAGGAGATAATGCTTGGAGAACGAGGTGACATGCCGGTCCACGCTCTCGCAAAGCAAGGTACAGATTTCCAGGTCGCGCCCGTAAGTCGGGGTTAACAACGCAACTGGGTCCATCTCGTAGATCTCTCTGGCGATCACGTTCACGGTTGTCGCTTTCCAAGCCGCGGTTCTTCTCGGTGAGCCTTTCAGCAAGATCGATGCCGAATCGGCGCATCGGCCGCGGCCGGGATCGCCGTTGGTTAATTTTGTTTGCGTTGATGATCGCCGCGCCGTTAAGGCGCGAAGTAACCATAAGAAGCCGTGCTCCGTGTGCGTCGGCGCGGCTTGCCCGTATATTGCAGAGCGTGACCCGCGAATCGCCGATGCCGTTCGGAGCGGGTATGCGTGCATGTGGGACTACGGGATTTCTGCGCGGGGTCGCCGCGGGTGATGCGAAGACTGTGCCATCAGTTCGTTTCGGCACAGCCGTTCCGTCGGCGGTGTCCGCTTTTGAAACGGTGGGCAAGAGGTTGACGCCATTGCTTCGCAAGCTCGCGAGGACAGCACATGGCTGGAATTGAACGATTGAGCCGGCGGCGGTTCGTCGGCGGGATGCTGACGGCCTCGATCGGCGCAGTTCTCGGCGGCGTCGCCACCGCGCGCGACGCAGCCGGCGCAACCTCCCGCCTCGGCGCCGATCCTGCGCGGTTTGCCGGCGCCTTCGTGAACTGGGAGGCTGATGGCCGTGAGCATGCGTTGCAGGCCTGGGAGAAATGGCTGAAGCAGAAGCCGTCATCTGTGCTGGGTATGGATTTCTACGGCCAATCGACCTGGGAAGATTTTCGCAAAGTGGATTGGGTGCCGGGCATCTGGAGACGGCTTAATCCGAAACGGAACGTGGTCTGGTCGATGCCGCTGACGATCACGGGAACGCCGCTGGTCGATGTCGCGGACGGCCTGCACGACTCCGAGTTCGAGGCGGCGGCACGCGCGATCTCCGATGCGCAGCCGCGCGCGATCATCCGGCTCGGCTGGGAGATGAACCTTTCGCAGATGGGCTGGTTCGCCAAGGGCCAGGAAGCCGATTATATCAGGGCGTTCCGGCGCGTTGCGGAGATCTTCCGCCGCGCGTCCAGCGAGTTCAAGTTTGATTGGTGTCCCGGCTGGGGGGCGCAGGAGATGCCGGCCGATCTGGCCTATCCCGGCGACGACGTTGTCGACTATATCGGGCTCGACGTCTACGACTTCAAATCGGAAGGCTCGGTGGAGGAGCGCTGGCAGACGCTTTACCTCAAGGCGCCGTTCGGTCTCGAATGGCATCGCGATTTCGCCGCGCGCCACGGCAAGCGGATCAGCTTTCCGGAGTGGGGCGTCGGCCATGCCGGCGACAATCCTTACTTCATCCAGAAAATGCACGACTGGTTCGTCGAGAACAGCGACAGCATCGCCTATGCGGCCTACTTCAACGTCGATGGCCTATGGCCGACACAGATCGACACCGGCCGCTTCCCGGAGTCGGAAAAGCTGTTCCGAAAGCTGTTCGGAGGTAGGTGACCTCGTGACCCGGGTGGAGCGCAGCGCAACCCGGGATATCTCCAGCAACGTTTACCGGCGGTCCCAGGTTACGCTGCCGCTTCACCCGGGGTGCGATTGCTGTTGACTTCGTTCGCCTGGGCCTTTGTTCCGGTCAACAGGGTCAGGCCCATCTTGAGCTTGTCCTGCAGCGTGCGCTGGGCAAGGCAGGTGAAGAGGCAGAGCTTGTCGCAGGCCACGGTTTCCTTGCGGCGCATGCGCGCTTCCTCGCTGTACCAGATCTCGCGCGCGGTCTGCGTGCGGACGTTGCCGATCGGCTTGAAGAACCAGCAGACCTCGAGGCGGCCGTCGGAGCGGATGAAATAGTTACGCATGCCGACCCTGCAGGGCATGACCTCGGGCGGCGCCTTCTCGCGGCGGAAATGACTGGGCCAGGCGTTCAGCACCGCCTCGCCGTTGAGGATCGGCGCGCCCTGGCGCTTCAGCCGCAGCAGCTCGTCGCGGACGGCGATCAGATCGTCCATCTCCCGTTCGCCGATCCACAACTCGTCCTCGACCTCCTGCGTGCCCATCTCGACCGGCTGGAAGCTCAGCGCTGTGGCGCCGATCTGCTGGATCCAGTCGACCATCTGCGGGAGCTGGCGGAAGTTCAGCCGGTGCACGACCGGCTTGATGATGATTGGAAAATCCAATCCTTCGGCGCGGCGCTTCTCGGAGACATTCCGGATGCCCTGCACGATGTCGTTCAGCGAATTCTCGACACCGCGCGAATAGTTGTGGATGTTCGGATCCCGCGAGTCGATCGAGATATTGATGTTGAAGGGATGCGCCTCGACCGTCTGCGCGACGATCTTCTTGTTAAGATAGGCGCCGCCATTGGTGGTCACGCCCCAATGGATGTCGTTGTCGCGGCAGAACCGGACCAGGTCGAGGAAACCCTTCTTGATATAGGGCTCGCCGCCGGCGAACTCGACATGATAGGCGCCGATGAATTCCTTCAGGCTGGAGAGCGCGCGCTGCCATTCCTCGATCGACATCTCCTCGCGGTAGTTCGGGCGACGCCAATAATCGCAATAGCGGCACTTGTAATTGCAGCGCTCGACGACCTCCGCGAAGATCGCGGCTGGCCGGGTGACATCGCGGCCGGTGCGCAGATAGAGCTCTTCCGACAGCGCGTTGCGGACATGCTTTGTGCCCAGCGAAACGAGGTCTAGCGCTTTCAAGGTGAAACCTCAGACGTTTGCGAGTGTTGTTACGGTCTCGATCGATTTCTTTGTCGTACCGAGAGACAGCAAATCGAATGCCAGTGGGGATGAAGGCTCTTCGTGCCGGCGCTCGCGACGCGTTTAACCTTAACGAATTGCTGCCGACGCGCAGGCCATCGCGCGCGCATCGGTGCGAATCGAATGCGGTCGAGCGCAAACCGCGCGAAATGTCCCCCGATTAACCCTCGCAAGAGATCGTCGCAGCGCCGTGCGCGGCTGGATCGGATTTTGCCATGACACGGCCATACCCTGCGAATCGCTTTCGTGCGGCTCCGCTCATCAACGATTTCGGGACGATTGCGTCCCATGATGGTGGCGTGACCCGTTCTGGGACGGCGTGTCGCGGATTGGGATTGAAGCCATGAACAAGATGTCGATTGCGACCGAGTTTCTTGCAACGGACCGCGCCTGGGTCGCGGCCTCGCCCGGGCTCGACTGCTCGGTCGAGACCGTGGTCTGCATCCCGAGCTTCCGCCGGCCGCAGCATCTGCGGCTGACGCTGGAATCGGTCGCGGCACAGCGCACCGCGCGCCGCTTTGCGGTCGTGGTGGTCGAGAACGATGCGGCCAATTGTGAAAGCGCGCCGGTGGCCGCGGAATTTTTGGCGTCGGGAAGGCTGAATGGCCTCTGCCTCGTCGAGCCGCGGCAGGGCAACTGTTACGCCATCAATGCAGCTTTCGAGACGGCGCTCGCAACCTTCCCGCAGGCCGCGAACTTCCTGATGATCGACGATGACGAGATCGCCTCGCCGGATTGGCTCGAGCGCATGATCGAGGCCGCTGAGACGACCGGGGCGGACGTGATCGGCGGGCCGGTCTGGCCGCATTTCGACGACGAGCGCAAGCGCGGCCTGAAGCGTCATCCGGCATTTGCGCCGGCCTATCATAGCAGCGGGCCGGTGCCCGTGATCTATGGCTGCGGCAATTGCCTGATCCGGCGCCAGGTGTTCGCCCGCCTCGGCAGTCCCGCGTTCGATTTGCGCTTCAATTTCCTAGGTGGCGGCGACCATGATTTCTTCGCGCGCTCGCGCCGCGCCGGCTTCCGATTCTATTGGGCAACCGATGCGGCCATCTCGGAGACGGTGCCGCGGAGCCGGACCAAGCTCGGCTGGATCGTGCGGCGCGGCCTGCGGATCGGTGCGATCAATTATCACATCGAGCGCAAGGGTGCGCAGTCGACGTGGTCGCGTGCCGCTGTGATGGCCAAGATGTTCGGCCTGGTGCCGTTCTCGCTGTTCCGCGCTACGCGCATTGTCTTGAAAGAACACCAGCCCGTCATCGCCATGCATCCGATGATGGTCGCGGTGGGCAGCGCGCTCGCAGTGCTCGGCATCGAGCCACAGCCTTACGCCGCCTCGAAGATCGTTTCGTGACCGAGTTCCTCATCACGTCCGAAGCCCGGGCTGTCTTCGCCGATGTGTGGCGGCGGCCGGTGATGCATTTCGTCCGCGCCGCGGCCTTCATCGGCATCCTGCTGCTGGTGTGGATCTCGCTGCATCCGTTCGACGATCTCAGCGACATGCGCGTCGGTGAGGTGACCTCCGGCAAGGAGGCCGTGCTCTACGCGCTGTTCGGCCTGCTCATGGTGCTGATGCTCGTGTTGACCATGCGCGACAACATGCCCGCGTTGGCGTCGCTGCTGACCCCGGCCTATGTGCTGTTCGGGGTTTGGCTTTGCCTGACGGTCGTACTGTCGTTCGATCCGGCCACCTCGAGCCGCCGCTTTGCGCTGTCGGTATTCGTCGTGGTGGTGACGGCAACGGTAATGCTGTTGCCGAAGTCGCAGAGCGAGTTGATGCGCTGGTTCAGCATCGCCGCGCTGGTCTTGCTCGCGACCTGCTATCTCGGAATCTTGCTGGCTCCGAACCTGTCGATCCACCTGGCGACGGACCCGCAGGAGCCGGCGCTCGCCGGCAATTGGCGTGGCGCGTTCGGGCACAAGAACGTCGCCGCCGCGATAATGGCGATGATGATGTTCTTCGGCGTCTACTTCATCCGCGCCGGCGGATGGATCTCCGGCGTCATCGTCATGGCGCTCTCCGCCTTATTCCTGGTCTATTCCGCGGGCAAAAGCTCGATCTCGCTTTGCCTGGCCGTGCTGCTGCTGACCTCGCTGACGTCGTTCGTTCGTTCCTTGTGGGGACGTGGATTGATGTTGTTGCTGCCGCTCATCGTGCTCAATCTGTTTAGCGTAGGCACGGTGCTGAGCGACACGCTGGCGTCAATCGCAAAGCTGCTGCCGCTGGATACCAGCTTCACCGGTCGTTCCGACATCTGGGTCTTTGCCGTCGATTCGCTGCATCAGCGGCTCCTGACCGGCTATGGCTTCGAAGCCTTCTGGGGCAGCAACGCGATCACGAATCTGAAGGAAGGCAAGGAATGGGCAGGGTACGCCTCGCACAGCCATAACGGCTATCTCGACACCGCGCTCGGCACCGGGCTGCCGGGTCTCGTCTTTCTGATCGCTGCTGTTGTCGTCAAGCCGCTGCGCGACTTCCAGGCCGCCGACGAGGGTGGCAATGACGGCCCGCTGTCGATGATGTTCCTGCGGATATGGCTGTTCGGGCTCTATCTGTCGTCGATGGAGAGCTTCTTCCTCGACCGCGCCGATCCGATCTGGGCGACGTTTCTGATCGCCCTGTTCGGCCTGCACTATCTCGCGCGCTTCCGTTTGCGGGCATAGATGACGGTCGCCACCGTCGTTGCCACATCGTGCCACCAGCCGGTGAAATCGAAGGGCGCCTGCGGCGGTGGTTGCTTCGCCGCGGCCAGGATCGCATCAGCATAGGCCTCGCCCGCCGATCCGCGCGGAACCAGGACGACCGCGCCGCGATCGATCAACTGCCTGAAGCGCGGATGATGGTCGAACTCGTCCGCTAGTGCGGGGCCGGTCGCGACCAGCGGCCGGCTCGCCTGCGCGCAGGTGAGGATGCTCGAACGGCGGGCTGTGATGCCTTCGTCCAGCGGATAGCAGAAGGCGTCGACCTCGCCGAACAGGCCGAACACTTCGGCATCCGAGGCAACGTAGCCGGAGACGATCACGTCCTCACCGAGGCCAAGCTCGGCGGCGCGGGCGTGGAAATTCTCCTCGACCTTGTCGACGCCGCGAATGAAGGAGCCGATATAGACCAGCAGCGGCCGCAATCCGCGTGCCTTCAGGATCGCGCCGATCTCGAGCAGCGCATTCGGCTGCTTGCCCGGATAGATCGAGCCGAAATGGCCGATCACCAATTGCCCGCTGGCGCGTGCCGCTGATAGCCGTTGCCGCAATTCGGAGTCTTCGATCTTCGAGGGCGCCTCGACGTTGGGCGGCAGTGGCGCCAACACGGATTTCGTCACAGCGGAGCTGACCGCAGCGTCGTCGGCAAGCTCCTTCCGCACCAGCGGCGAGAACATGACGATGCTGTCGGCGAGCCAAACCGCGGGGATGTAGGTGATCCGCCGCATCCAGTTCAGCCCGGCCCATTCATGTTCGACCAGGACGACCTTGCGCCGCCGGAGCTTCGCGATTGCGAGCGCGATGAGCGGCCGCAGGATCACACGCTTCCAGGCCACGATCGGAAAATTGCAGATGACGCTCTGCGCCGAGCCGACCGCGCGCCAGATGTCGCAGAGCGATCCCCGGCCGCGCGTCAGGGTTAACGTTTGGCTACTGCCGGGATCGAGCTTTTCGATCGCGTCAGTCAACAAGCGCGTGAACTGCCCGACGCCGCAATGCATCTCGGCTCCCGCGCCGAGGAACAGCGCCCGATATCGGGGTGTGGAGGTCATCGCGCAGCGGCAGGGCTTCCGGGGTGATCTCGGTTAGCCATACCGCGCAGACCTTAGCTTCCGGTAAGCGCCCGAAACAGTGCCGGCACCGATTTTGCCAATCCTGGCGTGAAGGCTGCCCGTTCGTCCCGTAACGGGACATCGGATGATCAAAACGACGCAAGGCGACCAGGAGCGCGACATGACGACAGGCAAGATCTTCACCAAATGGGACGACACCCATTCGGAGCTCTGGAGCCATCAGCCGATCCGGCTCGAGCATGCGATGCACAAGCAGCCCGCGTTCTCGATGGACGAACTCGCGAAGCTGATCGAGAACTATCCGCGCGAGCATTACAGCCTGGTCAAGACAGGTGCGAAGGGTTCCAGCCGGGTCTGGCGCGAAGGCGAGATCGGCAAGCTCAGTGGCCGCGAGGTGATCGAGGCAATCTCACGCGGCGGTCTCTGGCTCAACCTGCGCAACGTCACTGCCGTCGATCGCCGTTTCCGCGTGATGGTCGACCAGATGTTTGCGGAGGTCGCGGCCAAGGTTCCCAGCTTTGATGCGCCGACGCATCAGGCAGGCATCCTCATCTCCTCGCCAGACGCGCAGGTCTATTACCACTCCGACCTGCCGGGGCAGGGATTGATCCAGATCGCCGGCCGCAAGCGCGTCTATATCTATCCGAACACACCGCCGTTCATCCGGCCGGAGCACCTCGAAGACATCGCGCTGTTCGACGTCGAGGTCGATATTCCCTATGCGTCCTGGTACGACCAGCATGCGCAGGTGATCGATCTCGAGCCTGGCCAGATGTTGAACTGGCCGCTGAATGCGCCGCATCGGGTCGAGAATCTCGGTGTCGTCAACATCTCGATGACGGTGTCCTACGTCGACGACGAGATCCGGCGCGCCCAGATCCTCAATCTCGCCAATGGCATGTTGCGTCATCGTTTCGGCTACAGGCCGAAGAGCCGCAGCCTGCACGGTCCGTCCTTCTTTGCCAAGCAGGTGATGCAGAAGCTCCTGCGCGACGGCAAGTGGGTGAAGCGCGAGCGCGCCGTGCGCCGCCCGATCGACTTCCGTCTCGACGAGATCGAGCTTGGCAAGATCGTCGACTTGCCGAAGGCGGCGTGAGCGCGGCATGCGGCGATGACGGTCCTTGCGACATCGGCGGGCAGGCTCTCGGCGCGGGCAGAAGCACGCGCGGCCGGCTACCGCATCGAGATTCTTGCGGACTGGAAGCAGGCCGCGGCGCGGTGGGGCGCATTCGCTCCGCCGACAGCGTTCCAAAATCCGCTATGGTATGAAGCCTGGTACGCCGCCTTCGCCGATACCGACGACGTCTCGCCGGTGATCGCCTTCGTCACCGATGCCGCGACCGGCGAGCCCGCCGCGCTGTTGCCGTTGATCCGTCATCGGCAAGGCAGCATGCAAACGATCGCGTTCGCAGACCTTGATCTCACCGATTACAACGCGCCGTTGCTCGGGCCCGCCGCGCCGCGCGATGCCGCGGCAGCGCGTGTCTTCTGGCGCGACCTGCGCGCCGCGTTGCGCAAGCTGCCCGGCGGCGCCGATCTCATCCGCTTGCGCAAGGTCACATCCGATCTCGACGGCCGGCCCAATCCGTTGGCGCTGCTCGATGGCGCGGCGGTCTGCCCGGTTAATGGCAACCTCGTCACCACGGGCGACGATTACGACGCCTGGCGCTACACGCTGGAGCGGACGGTGCGCAAGGAGCTGGAGCGGAGCTGGCGCGTGTTTACGCGCGATCCGACGGCGAACTTCGCGATCGCCGCGGACAGTGATGAAGCGCTTCGGATTCTCACGACCACCGAGGCTCAGCAAAGCTCGCGGATGCAGAGCCTGGGAGTCAATTTCATTCTCAATGACGAGAATTGCGCCGCGTTCTATCGCAGCCTGGTCAGCAGCGGCACCGGCAGCGGCTACGCCATCGTGTCGGCACTGACAGCGGGCGAGGAGGTGGTGGCGACGCTGCTCGGTGTCCGCAACGGTTCGCGCTATGTGATGATCCGCATCAGCAACGCCGGCGACAAATGGAGCAATTGTTCGCCGGGCCGGCTGATCATCGAGCGCACCATGGCGGCGCTGCACAAGCAGGGTGTGCGCGAGTTCGATTTCTCGATCGGCAACTACGCCTACAAGCGCCGTTTTGGAGTCAAGCGCCTGCCATTGCTCGATATCAGCGCTGCCTTGAGCTGGCGCGGATTGCCCCACGCGCTCCGCGATCGGGCCGCGCAGGAATTGCGCAGATATCCGAGGCTGACGACGTATCTGAAATGCGCGCTCGGCAAGCCGCCTTCACGGGAAGAGAGCTGATCGCGACGCAGTAGGGGTGGGCAAAGGAGCACAGCGACGTGCCCACCATCACCGCTCGCAATGGTGGGCACGCTTCGTTTTGCCCACCCTACGTACCAACGCCGCTTCAATGCAGAATTGTCACACTCACGAGGATTGTGTGGGTGTTCCTTCTATGTTCGCAAAAGTCCACAATTGTGATCGCTGCAGCGCCGTATGCTGGCTTCTGGGTTGGGCCACCGGGGAATGTTCCGCAAGGAGAGCCGACATGCCAGCCTACATCCATCACCATGCCGTGGAACCGGACTTCATCATGTGCCCGAGCTGCGCAGGTCTTCCGATGTTCGTCACGGATGTCGCGCCGCATTGGAGCCTGGCCAAGATCGACTTCACCTATGAATGCTCCGATTGTGGTGCGCAGATCAGGCAAACGGTGACACAGCCGGAGCTGTTGAATTAGAGCCGATCAAACCTGATCGGATCACGATCCAAGGCCGGCGTGCCTCGGAGCTGCCGCACCACGCCGGGTCGACCAAGCGGGCATTCCAGCGCATCGCGATCCCATTTTGCGGCAATAGCGGCGGCCTCATAGGTGCTTTGCAGGAATTCCAGCACCGCCCGGTCGGGATCGGCGGAGATGCGCGCGGCATCATAGGGCAGGACGAATTCGCTGAGGGCCTCGCTGAAGAAGGCTGCGTCGGGTCGCACCTTGGCGGTGCGGAAGCCCGCAGGCTCGGGATAGGCATAGGAATAGAACGCCGGATAATCGATGGCGCCGCCGCCTGGCCAGAAACCCGCGCTGCTCACCTCGTGCGAATAGGCTTCGTGTGCCACCGCATCCGGCAGGTTCGGCACGCCGCCGGGATGGCGTGGTGCGCTCCTGCCGGAGAAACGCGTCACCGCGAGATCAAAGCTGCCCCAGAAGAAATGCACCGGGCTGGCTTTACCGAGGAAGCCGGTGCGGAACTGCTTGAACAGCCGGTCGCAGTTCAAGAGGATCTGGAAGAAGCGCCGCACCGCGTCCGCATCGTAAGAGCGATGCTGGTTGTCTTCCGAGAAGCGAATCGGGTCCGGTAATTCGTTCGGCATGTCGTCGATCGCAACATCGATGTCGAGCTCTTTCAGTGCAGCCAGCACTGCCGCGTAGAAGCTCGCCACCGAGAGCCCGGCCAGCGCAAAGTGCCGCTCGGCGCCGTCACTGGTCGAAATGCGCAAGGCGTGATCGATGAAGTCGAAATCGATTTGAAAGGTTCTAGTGCCGTTAGCGATCGGCGAGGTGGTCAGCCCGCGCGCGGTGACATAAAGCGTGACGTGCCACGAATGATTCAGCCAGGGCGACTTGGCCAACCGGATCTTGCCGACGATCTGGGTCCAGAGATGCAGAGTGGCACAGGTGTCACGCCATGCCGCGGTCGGCAGTTCCGGCCATTGAGTTTGCTTGGTGTTGCTCATGCCAGCATCTCGCTGCTTAGTGACCGTGAAGGTAATCACCTTATCACGAGTTCGTTATGGCAGCTTCAAGCATGCGGGCCGACAAATCGACATCACGACTTCGTGCATTCCGGGCAACGGCGTTGCCCGCGCGTGGCACGGAAAAGACTCTTGCACCACCAGCGTCGCGCCATCGCCTGCAGTGGTCTGCGCACCAACTGCGCCATGAAAAGCATTTCAACCATGTCGTGGTCCCCGACGCGCATGTGCCGCCAGGTCCGGGGGGCAGGGACCTGGCGGCTGCAGTCATGCGGTTTTGAACATGAAGGTGCGATCGAAATGAAGGCTCCGACCGCACGCTCTACATAGGGCGATGCTCGCAAACGAGAACGCCCTCGAACTCGCATCAGCCATGCAGTTTCTTCGCGGTCTCCGCGATCACACGTCCTTGATAACGCGCCCCCGCAAGCTCATTCGCGCTCGGTTGCCGGCTGCCGTCGCCGCCGGTGATCGTGGTGGCGCCATAGGGCGATCCGCCGGTGACCTCGTCGAGCTTCATCTGGCCGGCAAATCCGTAATTGAGCCCGACCACGGTGAGGCCGAAATGCAGGAGGTTGGTGATGATCGAGAACAGCGTCGTTTCCTGCCCGCCATGCTGGGTCGCCGTCGAGGTGAAGGCGCCACCGACCTTGCCATGCAGGGCACCCTTCGCCCAGAGACCGCCGGCCTGATCGAGGAAGTTCGCCATCTGCGAGGACATGCGGCCAAATCGGGTGCCGGTGCCGATGATGATCGCATCATAATTGACGAGATCATCGATCTTCGCGACCGGCGCTGCCTGGTCAAGCTTATAGTATGACGCTTTTGCGACTTCGGCCGGCACCAGCTCGGGCACGCGCTTGATATCGACGGTGGCGCCAGCTTCGCGCGCGCCTTCGGCGACCGCGTTGGCCATGGCCTCGATGTGACCATAGGCGGAATAATAAAGGACGAGAACTTTGGCCATGATGGCTCTCCTTTGGTTGGGTGTTGTTGAAGTCGTCCCCGATCAGGCTGGGGACAGGCGCCCGGGCATGACGAGTGGACTTACGCCGCGTCGACCAGCACCAGCTCGGAATCTTCCAGCGCGGTGATCGTCAGCTTGGCTTCGTCGCGGATCGCGGCGCCGTCGCGGGCATCGACGCGCACGCCGTTGACTTCGATGCTGCCGGCCGCAGGCACGAGATAGAGATGCCGCTTTCGCTCCGGCGCATATTCCGCGCTTTCGCCGGCCTTCAGCGTGGTGGCAAGCACCCGCGCCTTGGCGCGGATCGGCAGCGCATCGGCATCGTCCGCAAAGCCGCTCGCGATCGTGACGAGCTTGCCGGAGCGATCGCCTTTTGGAAACGGCTTGGAGCCCCAGGTCGGCTCGCCGCCTTGCGTCGTCGGCTCGATCCAGATCTGGAAGATCTTCGTCTTCGAGGGCTCGAGATTGTACTCGGCATGGCGGATGCCGCTCCCCGCGCTCATCACCTGCACATCGCCGGCCTCGGTCCGCCCCTTGTTGCCGAGCGAATCCTGGTGCGTGATCGCGCCTTCGCGGACGTAGGTGATGATCTCCATGTTGGCATGGGGATGCGGCGGAAAGCCGGTGTTCGGCGCGATCTCGTCGTCGTTCCACACGCGCAGGGCGCCGTAGCCCATATTGCTGGGGTCGTAATGGCTGCCGAAGGAGAAGTGGTGCCTCGCCTTCAGCCAACCATGGTTCGCGCTGCCTAGCTTCGCATAGGGTCTGAGTTCGATCATCGGATGCTTCCTCAAATTTCGATTGCGTTTGGATATGCCGGCGCACGTGGTATAGAAATAGAAACTATCGAAACTCATTGTTTCCGTTTGTGGCAGAGGCGGTTGCCAAAATGTCAAAGCTCCCGGATTTCGAAGCGCTCGCGATCTTCGCAAAAGTCGTGGAATTACGGTCATTTGCGGCCGCCGCAACCGAGCTTGCGCTGTCGAAGGCCACTGTCTCCAAGGCGGTCAGCCGGCTTGAGGAGCGGCTCGGGGCCCGATTGTTCAACCGCACCTCGCGGCGGCTGGCGCTGACGGATGCCGGGCAAAAACTGTCCGAGCGCGCCGCGCGGCTGCTTGCCGACGGCGAGGCGGCCGAGAATGAGGCCCTGGCACAATCAGTCACCCCGCGCGGCCTGGTGCGGCTCGCGGTGCCCATGACCTTCGGGGTGAAATCGGTCGCGCCGCTGTTGCCGGAGTTTCTGGAGAAATATCCGGAAGTGTCGATCGACCTGCATTTGAGCGACGCCACTGTCGACCTGATCGGCGAAGGTTTCGATGCCGGCCTGCGCATCGCGCGCCTGCCGGATTCATCCCTGATCGCGCGGCGGCTCTGCCCGATGCCGCGTTACACGGTGGCGGCGCCATCCTACCTGAAGCGCTACGGCCGGCCGACGCATCCGATGCATCTCGCCGAGCACAAATGCTTCGGCTACGCCTATCTCTCGACCGCAGGCGTCTGGCACTACACTAACGCGGCCGGCGAGCAGGCGAGCGTGCGTCCCGCCGGACAGTTGCGTGTCAACAACGGCGAAGCGCTGCTGCCGGCGGTTGTCGCCGGCCTCGGCATCGCCGATCTCCCTGATTTCATCATCGGAGAAGCCATCGCGCGCGGCGAGGTCGAGGTGATCCTCAAGGGTTGGAAGCAGCCAGAAGCTGCCGTGCACCTGGTGACGCCTCCCGGCGGCCCGCGCCCCGCGCGTGTCGAAGTGCTCGCCGATTTCCTGGCGAAGCATTTCGTAAAGGGCAAGAGGCGGTAGGGTGGGCAAAGCGAAGCGTGCCCACCATTCTAGGGCGGTGGAGAGACCATGCCGCAGTGCCGACGTGCAAAAGGCAGCACTTTCTTCTTCACGGTTGTCCTCGCCGATCGATCGAGCAACTTGCTCGTCAGCGGAATTGACCGCTTGCGACGGATCTATCGAATGGTCTGCGAACGTCGTCCGTTTGAGACCGTCGCAATCTGTATTTTGCCGGACCACATTCACACCGTCTGGACCCTTCCAGAGCAAGATGCGGACTTCTCCGCTCGCTGGAGCCTGATCAAAAGTGGTTTCTTACGCGGTGTTGAGAACGAGCCGCAATCCCCAAGCAAGATCGTCAAGCGGGAGAAAGGTATCTGGCAGCGTCGCTTTTGGGAGCATGCGATCCGCGATGACACTGATCTCGAGCGGCATGTGGACTACATTCACTTCAATCCGGTGAAGCACGGGCATGTCACGCGCGTTGCGGACTGGCCGCATAGCAGTTTTCATCGCTACGTCGAGCGCGGGTTGCTTGATGCGGATTGGGGCGGGGATATGAAGCAGATTCGAGGATCGTTCGGTGAGTGAATGGTGGGCACGCTTCGCTTTGCCCACCCTACAATTTGTGGTTAGGCTCTTCTCCAGAAACCAAACAAACCACTGGGGAGAAAATGCCGATGAATCGCCGCGAGCTTTTGAAAACTGCCGCCGTCTTGCCGCTTGCGCATGCCGCGCTTTCGCACGCTGCCTTTGCGCAAGGCACTGTCTATCCCAACCGCAACGTCACCATGATCGTGCCGTTTCCGGCCGGTGGGCAGGCTGATCTTGCGGCGCGGCCGGTGGCGCTGGCGCTGGAGCGGATCCTCGGCAAGCCCGTGATCGTCGACAACCGCGCCGGCGGAGCTGGCGGCTCCGTCGGCAATGCGCAGGCGGCACGCGCCGAGCCGGACGGCTACACGCTGCTGATGACGCTGTCCTCGCTCGCCGTGCTGCCCGAAGCCGATCGGCTGTCCGATCGCCCCGTCGCCTATGAGGTCTCGCAATTCGCGCCGGTCGCGCGCGTGCTCGCCGATCCGACGCTGCTCGCGGTGCCGGCCTCCGCCCCATGGAAGACGCTGCAGGATTTTGTCGATGATGCCAAACAGCGCCCGGGCCAGATTCCCTATGGCTCGTCCGGTCCCTATGGCACGCTTCACGTCGCGATGGAAATGTTTGCCGCGAGCGCCGGCATCAAATTGCTGCACGTGCCGTTCCGCGGCGCGGGCCCGGCGCTGACCGCGCTGCTGAGCGGCACGGTGCAGGCGGTGGCATCCGCCCCGGGCACGCTGAAACAGCAGGTCGCCGACGGCAAGATGCGGGTGCTTGCCAATTGGGGCGCCGAACGCGTCGCCAGCTTTCCCGACCTGCCGACGTTCAAGGAGCTCGGCTACAAGGATGTCGAGTTCTACATCTGGGCCGGCCTGTTTGCGCAGCGCGCATTGCCGGCGCCGGTCATGACGCGACTGCGCGAGGCGATGGCGGAAGCAGTGAAGGCGCCGGAGGTCGTCAAGATCTTCGAGACCGCCGGCAGTCCAGTCGCCTATCTCGATGCGCCGGAGTTTTCCAAATTCGTCGACGACGACAGCGCGCGGCTGATCGCGGCGGTCAAGAAAATCGGCAAAGTGGAGTAGGCGATTTCACGTTTTGTTGCGGGTCGCGAACCTTCCGCAGTCTCATTCATTTGTCATAGTTAAAACGTGGCGTGTGCTGGAACCGGCGCGCCGAGATGCAATTGAACGAGATGTTTATCGACGAGATATTGGAAGAGGATCCCGCATGCGAACGCCGCGCGTTGCCTTGGGTTATGTAATCCTGATCGGCTCCGGACTACTCGTGCAAAACCCGGCATTCTCCGAAGAGTATCGCGGAACCTGGGAACAGCAGATGGCCTGCACGCCCGACGTCTGGCGGCTCTGCAGCGATCAAATTCCTGATGCCAACCGGATCACCGCATGTTTGCGGCAGAACACGCCGCAGCTCTCCCATGATTGCCGTGCGGTATTCGAATCCAGCGCGAGCGCCCAGCAGCCGCCTTCACGTGTGCCGCCACAAGCCACTCCGCGTGCACGGGGAGCGCCACCGCCGGTGCAGCAGCATCAGTCGGCGCCGTCGAGACGTTACGACGAATAGGCCGACACTTCTTCCTGCGGCCGATGCTCGCAGACGTCGACCCATTCGGCCGACGTCAATTCCGCCATCCGTGCTGGCGCGATCCTGACCGCGCTGTGGGTCGAGCCCGCAGCCGGCACGACGATGTCGAAAGCCTTCAGCGACATATCGCAATAGACCGGCAGCGGTGTCCTCAGGCCGAAGGGGCAGACGCCGCCGACTTCGTGCCCGGTGATTTTGGCGACCTCGTGCAGCCCCAGCATCTTCGGCTTGATGCCGAACAGCGCCTTCACCTTCTTGTTGTCCATCCGCGAAGTGCCGCTGGTGACGATCAGCACCACGCGCTCGCCGACCCGCAGCGACAACGTCTTGGCGATGCGCCCCGGCTCGACACCATAGGCTTCCGCCGCCAGCGCAACGGTTGCGGAGCTCTTGGTCGATTCGATCACGGCGACGTCGGGCGCCTTCTCGGCGAAGAAGGCGCGAACGGATTCGAGACTCATATTCTAAGACCTGTGGGAAGACAGCAGCGCGGGAAGGTCGGATAGTGCATGGATGCGATGGTCGGGCACAACGCCGAGCTCGTCCATCTGGGTGCGCAGCGCCTTGAACATCGTGAGCGGTGGCAAGGTCTCGCTTTCGACGCAGGCGAGCGCCATGGCCTGCGGCGTCACCCGCTCGATCCAGGCGACATTCAAGCCGAACGCCTTGGCACCGCAGGCGTCCCACGGATTTGAGGAGATGAACAGGACGTCCGCGGGGGGCACGCCAAGCACGTCTTCGATCAGCGTGTAGGCCTCCGGGCTCGGCTTGAAGACCTTCTTGGTATCGACGCTGATGGTTGCGTCCAGCACGCGGTCGAGCCCGCTGTTGCGCACCAGCGCGTTCAGCATGTCGGGGCTGCCGTTGGAGAGGATCGCAAGTTTCTTGTCTTTCATCGCTTCGAGTGAGGCGAGCGCATCCGGATAGAGATCAAGATGCAGGTATTTGTCGATGATCCTGTCGAATGTTCCGGCATCATATTGCAGGCCGAGGCTACACAGTGTGTAGGCGAGCGAGTCGCGCGTGACGACGGAGAAATCCTGGTAGCGCCGCATCAGCGAGCGCAGCCAGCTATATTCGAGCTGCTTGATCCGCCAGATCTGCGTAATGATCTCGCCATAGCCGGGAAACGCATCCTCGGTCACTTCTGCGACCGATTGGACGTCATAAAGCGTGCCATAGGCATCGAAGACGACGGCTTTGATGGTCATTGTCACTTCTCTTGCCCGCCGATCGTCGCATACAGGAATTTGCGGACCGCGTCGACCGATTGATCCCGGGCTGCCTGGTTGAATTCGAGACGATGCCCGAGAAACTGTATCGGCGTTGCGAGGCCCGGAACATCGAAGCCGTGATAGGCGCCGGGATAGACGATGAATTCGATCGGAACGCCGAGGCCCTTCTGGCGCGAGATGCCGTAGTCATCGCGGCCTTCGACAAGGTTGCGGCACTCCTTCGCCAGCGTCCAGTCGTCGAGCTCGCCGATCAGGATCAGCGTCGGCACAGTCATGCTGTCCTTGATGCCGAGGCACGGCGGATAGAATGCAATCGCCGCGTGGAATTTGTCGTTCGATATCCGCTCGATCATGCCGCGCTCGACCGAGGTCAGCGCCAGCAATCCGCCCTGCGAGAAGCCGAGAACCGCGACACGATCGCGATCGACGAAAGGCTGCTGTACGAGGAAGTCCAGCGCCCGATAGGCGTCGAAGACGGTTGCGGGCGGCGGGCCGCCGGTGCAGGTGCTGCTGAGGCCGCGCGGACCAAAGCGGTCCACCGTGAGCGTGACATAGCCCCAGGAGACGATCAGCTTGCCCCAGCGCTGGTCGAGCTGGCGCCAGCCGCCATTGCAGCCATGAAGCAGCACCACGGCCGGCAACGGGCCGGCATCGCGGGGCTGCCGCAGGTAACCTTGCAGGGGCTGGGGGCTCGCCAACGGATTTTCGATCTCGACGAGACGGCCCTCGGGTAGATCAGTCGCGAGGCACGCGGTCGCGCTCGCGGTCAGGAGTGCAGCGACGATGGCAGCGATAGTGGCAGCGACCTTGGCGAGGCTTGGCATCGACCACCTCCCGTTCGCTCGCCTGCCGGCGATCTAGAGCATGATCCGGAAAAGTGGAAACCGGTTTTCCGAAAAGATCATGCTCAAACAAAAGAGATAAGATCATGATCCGATTTCGTCTAATCGGATCATGATCCAAAGATCGCTTATATACCCAAAATCTTCCGCGCGTTGGCCTTCAGCACTTTGGGGCGGATCTCCTCGCGGATGTCGAGCTTGGCGAAATCCGCAAGCCAGCGGTCCGGCGTGATCACCGGCCAGTCCGAGCCGAACAGCATCTTGTCCTGCAGGATCGAGTTGATGTAGCGCACGAGGATCGGCGGGAAATATTTCGGCGACCAGCCGGAGAGGTCGATGTAGACGTTCGGCTTGTGGGTCGCGACCGAGAGCGCCTCTTCCTGCCAGGGGAAGGATGGGTGCGCGAGGATGATCTTCAGGTCGGGGAAGTCGGCGGCGACATCGTCCATGTACATCGGATTGGAATATTTCAGCCGCATCCCCATGCCGCCCGGCATGCCGCTGCCGACGCCGGTCTGTCCGGTGTGGAACAGCGCGATCGCGCCGCCGTCATTGATCGCTTCATAGAGCGGATAGGCCAGGCGGTCGTTCGGATAGAACCCCTGCATGGTCGGGTGGAATTTGAAGCCGCGGACGCCGTAGTCCTCGATCAGCTTCCGCGCCTCGCGCACGCCGAGCTTGCCCTTGTGCGGATCGATGCTGACGAAGGGAATCAGCACATCGAGATTTTCCGAGGCGACTTCCAGCATCTCGTAATTGTTGTAGCGGCGGAAGCCGGTCTCGCGCTCGGCATCAACAGGGAAGATCACGGCCGCGATGTTCTTGGATCGGTAATAGGCCGCGGTTTCCGGCACGGTCGGCGGATGCTTATGCGGCGACTTGAAGTACTCCGCCATCTGCGCCTGGAAATCGTCATAGCCGTCGTCGCCATGCATGCCGCAGGGCTCCTCGGCGTGGGTGTGGATGTCGATCGCGACGACATTGTCGATGTCGGGCAGCTTGAGCTTGGGCATTCTTGGGCGTCCTTGGGGTTCCCGGCGGCTTGTTTGGTTTCCAAAATTGATTATACTATATAACGAATTCCGCAAGGCAGCCAGAAAGCCCGCGGGTTGCAGCCTATTCGGATTGACATTTATGCCACCGATCGCTTAGAACGCGGCCGTCCCGGGCGGCAGAGCCGTTTTTCGGGATGAATCCCATTTTGCCACATTTGGGCAGGTTTTAGGTTCGGGCTTGAGCACGGCCTTTCAACGCATCAGGATTGTCCCATGAAGGTCCGTAACTCGCTGAAATCGCTGCGCGGCCGCCATCGCAACAACCGTCTGGTCCGCCGCAAGGGCCGGGTCTATGTGATCAACAAGGTGCAGCGCCGCTTCAAGGCCCGCCAAGGCTGATCGCGGGTCGTTCCGCCGGCTCGCCCGGACGCAATCGTTTCACACGTCTTTGACGTCGCGCTGCTTTGCAGCGCGACGTTGTGCGTTTAAGCTATGCTGATGGAATTGAGATTCCTCACGCTCATAACCCGCAAGCTTGCGCTCCTGATCGCCGCGATCGTGATTGCGGCGCCGGCGGCAGCGCTTGCCCAGGGCGATCCCCGGGTCATCCCTCCGCCCAAGGAGCAGAAGAAGCTCCCCGAAGCGCCCACCAAGTTGCCGAACGTTGGCGCCGACCGCACCCGCGGACTGGATTTCCTGTTCGGGGCGCTGAAAGCGGCGCCTGATGAGGCCAGCGCGAAGCACGTGGAGGCGCGGATTTGGGCGCAGTGGCTGCAGACGCCGAGCGATACCGCTATGCTTCTGATGGTGCGCGCCAAAGCGGCGATGGACGCCCAGAACGCCGATGTCGCGCTGAAACTGCTCGATGCCGTCATCAAGCTGCGCCCCGACTATATCGAGGGCTGGAACCGGCGCGCGACGCTCTATTACCTGAAGAATGATTATGCGCATGCGCTGGAGGACATCCAGCAGGTCCTGATCCGCGAACCTCGCCATTTCGGCGCGTTGGCCGGCCTTGGCATGATCATGCAGGACCTCGGCGACGACAGGCGCGCGCTGGACGCCTTCCGCAAGGCGCTTGCCATCAATCCGCACCTGGAGAAGGTGCCGGAATTGGTGAAGCAGCTCGGCGAAAAGGTCGAAGGCCGCGATATCTAGTCTCACGGGATTAACCACGACTTCCGGCAGCCGATTGCAGCGCGGAACAATTGCCGCTACCCGGCTTGGTTCACGCTCGAACCCGCCTGGAGCGAAGCCATGAAATCCTTGCTGTTGGCTGGCACGGTGATCGTCGCAACGACCGCCGTCGGTCTTGCCGAAGGGCTCTATTGGGTGGTGGGCAATCGCGCCACCAACACCTGCGACATCGTCACCAGCAACCCGATCGTCGACGGGAACATCTGGTTTGCCGACGGCCCCTACAACTCGGTCGATGACGCCAAGCTCGCGCGCTCCACGATCAGCCAATGCCCAAAGGATCAACCGCCGGCCGACAACCCCAAATAGGGGCTCAAGTGACGGCGCCGGATCGAGCCCTACTTAATGCAGCAGTCTGCCGCTGCGGGTGAACTGGTCGCGCGCCGCTGCCGCATAGAGCTGTTGCAGCTCGGCCTCGAGTTGTTCATTGACCAGCAGCAGCGCCCTCAATGCGCCATGCAGGTCACCATTGCAGCTTGCGACGATCTGGTCGATAGCCGTCTCGCACGGATCGGAACTCATTGATACTCCTCCGAATTTCCTTATGAACTGTTGCTGCGGCGTCCTGTTCCTGTGGATTGCGTGGACAGGCTTGCCGTGTTCCATCTCGATCAAGCCGCGTGTTTTGGCAGAATGCCGGCGAGAATCTACGGAATAGGTAATGACGCTGGTATGAACCCGCTATCCACAGGCTGGACGCATTGTGGAAAACCGGAGGGGCCTGACGATACGACATCGGCATCGCCGGGCGCCGTAATTTCCCCTGCAACAGATCAACCGGGCCTCATTGATGACGATTGTGATCGCGGTGGCGGCGCTGGCGTTGCTGGCCGCAGCCACGCAGCTAGGCGTCGCGCTGGTGCAACGGGCCTTTCCCGCGCAGGGCGTGATGATCGAGGTGACAGGCGATGTGCTGCATGTCCTCGATATCGGCCCGCGCGAGGGGCCCTCGCCACCGATCGTGATGCTGCACGGCGCAAGCTCCAATCTCGAGGTGATGCGCCGCCCGCTCGGCGAGCGCCTCGCCCGAGATCACCGCGTGATCCTGATCGACCGTCCCGGCCATGGCTGGAGCACCCGCGCACGGGCCAGCGACTCCACGCCTGCTATCCAGGGCCGGATGATCTCGGAGGCGCTGACGAAGCTCGGCATCGAGCGGGCGGTCGTGGTCGCGCATTCCTGGAGCGGCGCGCTGGGCCTGAGATTGGCGCTCGATGATCCCGACCGCATAGCCGGCCTCGTGCTGCTCGCGCCGGTCGCCTATCCCTGGAGGGGCGGCGTCGGCAGGTATAACGAACTGATCGCCACGCCTGTGATCGGCCCGCTGTTCGCCTACACGATCACTCTGCCGCTTGGTACCCTGCTCGCCGGCCCGGGCGCGCGCGGTGTATTCCTGCCGCAGACCATGCCGGACGGTTTCGTAAAAGATACCGCGACGCCGCTTTTGCTGCGGCCGCGCGAATTCATCGCCAACGCGCGTGACCTGGTGACGTTGAAGGCAGCGGTGGCCGAGCAGGCGCCGCGCTACGGCATGATCAAGGCGCCCCTCACCATCATCAGCGGCGACGCCGACAAGACGGTGTCGACCGACATCCACTCCCGCCCGCTCGCGGCCGCCGTGCCGCATGCCAAGCTGATCGTGCTGCCGGGCACCGGCCACATGATCCAGAACGCTGCACCTAGCTTGGTGATCCGGGAGATCGAAAAGATGATTAGGAAGCCGCATAGTGCTGCGGCGGGAGGATAGTAGAAACGCTTCACGCGTCGGAAGTGAAGAGGCCGGCTACGGCGCGCCCAAGCGCCGTAGCCGGTCAAGAAGCGTTACTGCTGCTTGATTTTCCCATCCTTGTCGAACTGCGAGAGGAAGGCCCAGAGGTTGTTGGCTTCCGTCTCGTTCTTGATGCCGGCGAATGCCATCTTGGTGCCGGGAATCTTGGCCTTGGGGTCCTTGATGTATTCGAGGAACTGTTCCTTGTTCCAGGTGATGCCGGAGTTCTTGTTGGCGTCCGAATAGTTGTAGTCAGGCGCGGTACCGGAGTGGCGGCCGTCGATGCCATTGAGCTCGGGGCCGACCTTGTTCTTGGCGCCTTCGCCGATCGCATGGCAGGCGAGGCACTTGTTGAACGAGGTCTTGCCGGCGGCAACATCCTGCGCCTGCGCGCCCGACGCAACGAACACTGAGGTGACGACGGCCAGCGCGCTCAAGATCGATGTTTTCATGTGGTGCTCTTTGTTTCTTCCCTGGTAGGTGGGCGGGTCGCTTGTGGCAGGCCTGCCTCGATTGGACAAGTGACGAAACTTTGACAGTGTTCACGACGGCAGGCTTGCCCGAGAGAGAACTTTGATCTGCGGGCGGCAAGTTTCGCCCGGGCTTCCCATTTGGGCCCGGAAATGCTTGATTTTCCCGGATAAACCGATAAAGCGCAAAGCTTGGAGGGACCCGCATGGCCATCATGATGCCGGCTGCCGATCAGGCGGTTCTCAATCGCCGCAGCGAGATCGTTGCTGCATTGCGGGCGATCGTGCCGGGCGAGGGCGTGATCGACAGTGCGGCCGAGATGCTGGCCTACGAATCGGACGGCCTCACGGCCTATCGCCAGCCGCCGATGGTCGTGGTGTTGCCCGATACCACCGAGCAGGTCTCCAAGGTCCTGAAATATTGCCATCAGCGGAGCATCAAGGTGGTGCCGCGTGGCTCCGGCACGTCGCTGTCCGGCGGCGCGCTGCCGCTGGCGGACGGCGTGCTGCTGGGCCTCGGCAAATTCAAGCGCATCCGCGAGATCGATTTCGACAACCGCGTCGTCGTGACGGAGCCAGGCGTCACCAATCTCGCGATCAGCCAGGCGGTGGCGCATGCCGGCTTCTACTATGCGCCCGATCCCTCATCGCAGATCGCCTGCTCGATCGGCGGCAATGTCGCGGAGAATTCCGGCGGCGTGCATTGCCTGAAATACGGCATGACCACCAACAACGTGCTCGGCTGCGAGATCGTGCTGATGAACGGCGAGGTCCTGCGCATCGGCGGCAAGTCGGCGGAGAACGCCGGCTACGACATCATGGGAATCATCACGGGCTCGGAGGGCCTGCTCGGCGTCATCACCGAAATCACCGTGCGCATCCTGCAGAAGCCGGAGACGGCGCGCGCGCTGATGGTCGGTTTTGCCGAAGTCGAGGCCGCCGGCGAATGCGTCGCGCGCATCATCGGCGCCGGCATCATCCCTGGAGGCATGGAGATGATGGACAAGCCGGCGATCCATGCCGCCGAAGCCTTCGTCCATGCCGGCTATCCGCTCGACGTCGAGGCGCTCCTGATCATCGAGCTCGACGGCCCTAGCATCGAGGTCGACGAGTTGATCCGGCGGGTCGAGACCATCGCGCAGGGCTGTGGCTCGGTGACTTGCCAGATCTCCAATTCGGAAGCCGAGCGCAACCTGTTCTGGGCCGGCCGCAAGGCGGCCTTCCCCGCGGTCGGGCGGATCTCGCCCGATTACCTCTGCATGGACGGCACCATCCCACGCGGCGCGCTGCCGAAGGCCTTGGCGCGCATCCGCGAGCTGTCGGAAAAGTACCAGCTTGGCGTTGCCAACGTGTTTCACGCCGGCGACGGCAACCTCCATCCGCTGATTCTCTATGATGCCAACAAGCCCGGGGAGATGGAGCGGGCGGAAGCTTTCGGCGCCGACATCCTGCGCTGCTGCGTCGAGCTCGGCGGCGTGCTCACCGGCGAGCATGGCGTCGGCATCGAGAAGCGCGACCTGATGCCGGAAATGTTTTCCGAGATCGATCTCAACCAGCAGCAGCGCCTGAAATGCGCCTTCGATCCGCAAGGCCTGCTCAACCCCGGCAAGGTGTTTCCGACCCTGCACCGCTGCGCCGAACTCGGCCGCGTGCACGTGCATGGCGGCAAGCTGGCATTTCCGGATATTCCGCGGTTCTAGCCTTTCCTTTTCCCCTTGCAGGAGAAGGTGGCGCGAAGCGCCAGATGAGGGCTTGTTTCCACGGGCGCAGGTGTTCGTGGGGAGAGACCCCTCACCCAAGCGAGCTCGCTGCCGGCAGCGGAGCTGCCCTCTCCCACAAGGGGAGAGGGCGCATCAACTGGCGCCGCGAAGGCGTTCTTCCCTTCTCCCCTTGTGGGAGAAGGTGGCGCGAAGCGCCGGATGAGGGGTTCTCTCGGCGGGCGCAGGTGCTCGTGGGAAGATCCCTCACCCCAGCGAATACGTTGCTCGCGCCGGAGTAGCCCTCTCCCACAAGGGGAGAGGGCGCGGCAATTGGCGCCGCGGCACGCGACTATCGACCATCACAGCAGCGCGTATTGCGTGCGTTCGCGTTTCGCCAATAGCGGCAGCGCTTCGCCGGCGATGTAGGTCTTGAAATGCGCGCTGTCCTGATGCGCCTTGAAGGCGGCCTCGTCGCGGAACAGTTCATAGAACAGGAACTGCGCCGGATTGTCCTTGGCGCGCGAGATCAGGAACAGCTTTGCACCCGCCTCGCGCTGCGCCTCGGGCAGGAAGCGCGACAGGATATCGGCGATCCGGTCGGCCTGGCCTTCCTTCGCCTCCCATTGCGCGACCACCAGCAAGCCGCCGCCCTCGACGGCGTCTTTCACGGTCTTGTCGATTGCATATTGACCCATAGCCATTGCTCCTTTGACTGGGTTGCGTAGAAGCTATTTCCTACATCTCCTGCCGCCGTAGATAATTCGATATCGAGCGAAGGATGTTCGAAATCGCTTCGATGGTGATCGAAATATCTAAGCGGATGGAGGCGCCGGGATCGCGTGCCGAATCGATCGGCGGCGGGCGACTGCGAAAGCGTTATCTTCCACCATCGTGCCCTTGTGTCCGGCATCGATGCCTATAGAAGGGATGGCAAGAACAGCAGCGGTTGCGGTGGAAGGGCAAGGCGGTAGGCGTGGACATCAGGAAGGTACGGGATGCTGCAGACGTCGAGCAGGTGGTCCGGGCGGCGATCGCCGCCGAGCAGCCGCTCGAGATCATCGGCCACGGTTCCAGGCGAGAAATCGGCCATCCGATGGCGACCAATGCGGTGGTCGATCTCGCCGCGCTGAACGCGGTCGTCTCCTATGAGCCGAACGAGCTGATCATCACCGTGCAGGCCGGCGCGCCGCTTGCCGACGTGCAGTCGCTGATCGACGCCAAGAACCAGCAATTCGCCTTCGAGCCGGTCGATACCTCGGTGCTGCTCGGCACCAAAGGGAGCGGCACCATCGGCGGCATGATCGGGGCGGGGCTCGCCGGGCCGCGCCGGATCAAGTCCGGCGGTGTCCGCGACCATCTGCTCGGCGCCCATGCCGTCTCCGGCTTCGGCGACAGCTTCAAGACCGGCGGCAAGGTGGTGAAGAACGTCACCGGCTACGACCTCTGCAAGTTGCTCAGCGGTTCCTGGGGAACGCTGGCGGTGATGACCGAGGTGACGCTGAAGGTGATGCCGAAGCCGGAAGCCGAGCGGACGCTCGTCCTGCGCGGTCTGGACGACGTCACGGCGGGCCGTGCCATGACCGCGGCGCTCGGCTCGCCCTTCGATGTCTCCGGTGCGGCGCATCTGCCCAACTCGGCGTTCCGGCCGACCGTTGCCGCGCTCGCTGCTCTGGGGGCGCCGGAGCAGGCCGTCACGCTGTTGCGGCTCGAGGGGATTGCGGCATCGGCCGCGCACCGTGCGGCCCACCTCGCCAAGACGCTCGCCTCCTACGGCGCGGTCGAGACCATCGAGGACGCCGCCTCCCTCTCGATCTGGAGCGCGCTGCGCGACGTCGCGCCGTTCGCGGCGGCTGGCACGCTCGGCGCCTGGCCGGTATGGCGGATCGTCTGTCCCCCGGCCTCGGGCGGCGCGCTGGGGCAGGCACTGGCACGGGAGACCGGCGCTGATGTGATCTACGATTGGGGCGGCGGGTTGATCTGGGCGGCGGTGCCGCCCAAGGCGGATGCGCAGGCCGCGCAGGTGAGGGGCCGCATCGAGGCTGCCGGCGGCCACGCCACCCTGATCCGCGCATCCGAGGAGGTCCGGCGCGCCGTCGACGTGTTCCATCCGCAGCCGCGCGGGCTCGCCGATCTCAGCGAGCGCGTGCGCCAGAGCTTTGACCCCAAGAACATCCTCAACCGCGGCCGACTGACGCGGGGGAATGCATCATGAAGACCGAATTCTCGCTCGCTCAACTCGCCGATCCCGATATCGCCGAGGCCGACAAGATCCTGCGCGCCTGTGTCCATTGCGGCTTCTGCACCGCGACCTGCCCGACCTATGTGCTGCTCGGCGACGAGCTCGATAGTCCGCGCGGCCGCATCTACCTGATCAAGGAGATGCTGGAGAAGGACAAGCCGCCGACGGCAGAGGTGGTCAAGCATATCGACCGCTGCCTCTCTTGCCTCGCCTGCATGACCACCTGTCCGTCCGGCGTGCATTACATGCATCTCGTCGACCAGGCCCGGGGCAGGATCGAGCGGGACTATCAGAGGCCGTTCACCGAGCGACTGCTGCGCTCCGTGCTCGGCTTCGTGCTGCCGCGACCCGCCGCCTTCCGCACCAGCATGGTGCTCGCCCGCTTGGCTCGTCCGTTCGCGGCGCTATTGCTGACGCCCAAGGCTGACCCCACCCCAAGCCTGCTCCGGCGAATCAAGGCGATGCTGGCGCTGGCGCCATCCAATCTGCCGCCGGCGGGCCCGCCATCGGGAAGCGTGTTTCCGGCGGTTGGGACACGGCGGGGACGGGTCGCGCTGTTGCAGGGGTGTGCCCAGCAGGTGCTCGCGCCGCGCATCAACAAGGCCGCCGTCAACGTACTGACCCGCCACGGCATCGAGGTGGTGCTGGTCAAGGACGAGCAATGCTGCGGCGCGTTGACCCATCACCTCGGACAGGATGGCGATGCGCTCGCGCGCGCCCGGGCCAACATCACGGCATGGGGGAGGGAGGCGGAACAGCGCGGCCTCGACGCCATCCTGGTGACCACGTCAGGCTGCGGCACCGTGATCAAGGACTATGGTTTCATGCTGCGCGAGGACCGCGAATTCGCTGCTCCGGCCGCAAAGGTCTCCGCGCTGGCAAAGGACATCACCGAATATCTGGCCGGCATCGAGCTCGATCCGCCGCGCCTCGAAGACGAGGTCACCATCGCCTATCACTCCGCTTGTTCGCTGCAGCACGGGCAGAAAATCACAGGCCTTCCGAAAGTATTGCTTTCCAAGAATGGATTCGTGGTGAAAGATGTGCCGGAGAGCCATTTGTGTTGCGGTTCGGCGGGGACCTACAACATTCTCCAGCCCGACATTGCGATGAGGTTGCGCGATCGGAAGCTCGCCAACCTCGCGACAATCAAGCCGGACATGATCGCTGCGGGCAATATTGGCTGCATGGTTCAGATTGCCAGCGGTACGTCAGTTCCTGTGGTGCACACGATTGAGCTTCTCGATTGGGCGACAGGAGGTCCTCGGCCAGGGGTGAATTGATCGATTGCCTATCGAGCATGAACCGGACCCGGGGGCCGTGTTGGGGCGATGCGGGTAGCGGTTTTCTCCACGACAGGCGCACGCGTTTGCGCGGAGGCCATGCACGACCAAGGACGGGGCGGGAGGTGCTTCGAACAAGCACGATCCTGATCCGGGCAAGCGGACTATTCGAAGCGCTCGACAGACTGAATCAGCGGCAACAGGAGGATCACGATGGCTAAAGCGAAGAAGGGTAAGAAGGGGAAAAAGGCCAAGAAGGTTAAGAAGGCGGTAGCGGCGAAGAAGTCTGCGAAGAAGGTCGCCAAGAAGGCCGCGAAGAAATCTGCCAAGAAGGCTGCCAAGAAGACCGCGAAGAAGTCGGTAACGAAGGCCGCGAAAAAAGCCGCCAAGAAGGCGGCGCCCAAAAAGGCCGCGCCGAAGAAGGCTGCCAAGAAGAGCGCGGCAAAGAAAGCTGCAGCTCCCAAGCCGGCGGCCCCGGTCGCTGCCCCCACTCCCGCGCCGGAGCCTGAACTCGGTCCGAGCTGGGCTACCCCCAGCCCTTCGGAGAGGTCGGAAGGCTCGGAGGACTCATCCAGTCCGTCCTGACGCAACCAAGCCAAACCTGACGCAAGAGCCGCAGCGCTTTACCGCTGCGGCTCTTTCGTTTTCAGGCGCATGGATCGTAGCGCTACAGGGATGATTCGTCGGACCGTTGCAGAAGAGACTCAGCCCGCCACGGTTGGGCGGCGCGGGCGCACTTCACGAGGAGGGGAAGTCGGTAAAGTTGTTGTGAGATTGCAACACCCGTCAACAACCTCTTTCAAAAGGGGCAGAACGCCTAAAAAGTCGGCACATGCTCGTCTTTTTTGCTTCAACACAAGGGGGGTCGCGTTCCAGATTGGCTGCGGATTTTGGTCGCAGTCGGTGATCGCTCGCCCCGGGGGCCGGAAGAGCTGGACTGTTTTTTGAACGTGTGGGGATCCTTCATGAAGAAACTGGCCTTGTTAGCAACGGCGCTGGCAACGTTCTCAAGCTCGGCAATGGCTGCCGATATGGCGGTGAAGGCCGTCAAGGCGCCGCCGCCGCCCGCGTTCGAACCCTGGGATTTCGCCTTCGGCGCTGCACTGATGAGCGACTACGTGTTCCGCGGCATCACCCAGTCGAACCATAAGCCTTCGGTCGCGGCTTATTTCGAACCGCGCTACAACGTCACCAAGGACCTGCAGCTCTACATCGGCGCCGCCGGTGAGAGCATCTCCTTCCCGAACCGCGCCGCTGCCGAGATCGACATCTACGGCGGTATCCGCCCGACCTTCGGCATCTTCGCCTTCGACTTCGGTGTCTGGGGTTACCTGTATCCGGGCGGCTCGTGCTTCAATTCCGCCGCGCTCCCGGGCTCCGGCATTCCGGGGTCGGACTCGAGCTGCGCCGCCAGCCCGTTCGGCAATTCAGACCCGATCACGGGCGGCCTGCCGATCAACGGCAACTTCGCCAAGAAGAGCGCGAGCTTCTATGAAGGTTACGCCAAGCTCAACATCAACATCAACGACCAGTGGGCGGTTGGCTTCAACGAGTACTACTCGCCGAACTTCCTGAACCTCGGCGCCTGGGGCAACTACGCGTCGGTCACCGCCAAGTGGACCGCGCCCTCGACCATCTTCGGTTCTTCCGGCGTCGGCATGTACATCTCGGGCGAGTTCGGTCGGCAGTGGCTCGGCACCTCCGACTCCTTCTATGGCACCACCGTTGCCAGCCCGCTTGGCGGCGGACCGTTCCCCGGCGGTATCCCGGAGCCGAGCTACAACACCTGGAATATCGGCATCGGCTTCACCTACAAGGTGTTCACGCTCGATCTGCGCTACACCGACACCAACCTCTCGAAGGGTGATTGCAACGCCTTCACCAGCGACTACACCGCCCGCTTCGACGGCAGCTTCACGCCGATCAACCCGGGTGGCTTCAGCTCCAACTGGTGCGGCGCCACGGGTATCGCCAAGCTCTCGGCTGACCTGACCGCGATCTCGAACCTGAAGTAAGTTCCATACACGTGGATCAAGAGGGCGGCGGAGCGATCCGCCGCCCTTTTCATTTAGCGGGGCGGCGCGTGCTGCGCGAGCAGGGCCAACTGCGTCCTGTAGCCTCGTAGCCCGGGTGGAGCGCCAGCGTAACCCGGGACCGCCGGTAGTGGAGTGCCCCCCAAAAGTGAGACACGGGAAATTAGGGACAGTTCTCTAACGGAGAACGTATGCCCAACAAATCTCCCCGTGTTTTCAGCCGAGAGTTCAAGCTCGAAGCGGTCCGCCGCATTCTGG